>JAMPYA010000078.1 GCA_023700885.1 Flavobacteriaceae bacterium | reverse complement strand
TTTTTTTGGCAAATATAAATTTCAAATTTTGAACATTAAAAAAGGTGAAAGGTTTAGAATGTTAACTTCTGGATTTCTTCACGCTGATTGGTTTCACCTCATTTTTAATATGTATGCCCTTTATTTATTTGCAAAAATTGTAATGATAGAAGGTGGAAATTTTAATTTTTTGATTATTTATTTCGGAAGTTTATTAACGGGTAGTTTATATACTTTATATGTTCATAAAAATGAGCCGTATTATAGCGCTGTAGGAGCTTCTGGAGCTGTGATGGGTATTATTTATGCTTCTATTTTATATTACCCCGAAATGTCTTTATATATCTTTCCATTACCCATTCCAATTAAAGGATATGTTTTCGGAATTCTGTATTTATTATTTTCAATATATGGTATGAAAAAGCAAATAGGAAATATTGGTCATGCAGCTCATATTGGTGGCACCATTGGTGGTTATATTTTAACACTCCTTTTAAGCCCCTATATTTGGGATGAAAATACTTTTTTAATATTGCTTTTAGCTTTGCCTATTGTATTATTATTAGTTGCTCAAAAATTGGGTAAATTTTAATTTGGCAGCATATTTGTTTACAATTCTTCAATTCTAAAATAAAAACTTATGAAATAGCCATGTTTGATCAAAACACAAATACGAATGAAAATATTTTTCAAACTGGCGTATTCCATATGACAAATGAAAAACAAATAATATTCACATATGAAAAATGTTATTTTACTAGTTGTATTCCTTTTTTCAGCGCTTGTCTTTGCACAAGAAAAACAAGAAATTTCTACTATAAATGTAATAGGAGAAAGTACCATTAAAGTTATTCCAGATTATGTTGTTATAATAGTTAGAGTTGAAGAAATGGGTAATACAGCTGAAGAAGCAAAGAAAAAACACGATAACGGTGTTGATGGAGTGCTAAAATTTCTTAAAAAAATGAAATTGGATTCAAAAGATTATAGCACTCAATTTATGAATCTCAATAAAATGTATGATTATAATACTAAGGTTTATCATTATACTGCAAATCAATCTATTAGTATTTTTTTAAAAGATTTAACTAAGTATGAAAAGTTAATTCAAGGATTATTAGAAAACGGAATTAATAGAATAGACGGAATTCAATTTATGTCTTCAGAAATAGAAAAGCATCAAACAACAGCTAGAAAATTGGCCATTTTAAATGCAAAAAGTAAAGCATTAGAATATGTTGGTGAACTAGGACAAACCATTGGAAAAGCATTACTAATTTCTGAATTTCAAAATAATCCATCTCCAATGTATAATACCAAAATGGCTTTTAATGAAACGCTTATTTCTGATGGAAGTATGGAAACAATTGCAATTGGAGAAATTGTGATCTCTTCTAAAATAAATGTCAGTTTTGAACTAAAATAAAAAAATCTCACACAATAATTTTTGAGATTTTATGAGCGAAAGACGAGTCTTCCCGATTTTGCTTCGCATATCGGGATAAACTTCTCGCATTACCTATAAAAAAAATAAACCGAACAAGGTTCGGTTTAATAGAGCGAAAGACGAGGCTCGAACTCGCGACAACCAGCTTGGAAGGCTGGAGCTCTACCAACTGAGCTACTTTCGCAAAAGTATCGCAAATATACAAATGCTAATAAAACCAGCAAATAAATTATCAGTAAAATTTCTGGTCTTTTCTGAGAATTTTTACAAAATGAAATCCGTAAATTTCATACCCTTCATTGTAATAAAATTTATGGGATTTTCTGTTCTGAACATAAGTATTTAACTCGCTGGCTTCACAACCTTTAGATAAAGCATAGTCATAAATCCATTCAAATAATTTTTTACCTAAACCTCTATTTTGATATGCTTGATCTATTACCACATGATCTGGTTCTACACTTTTACCGATATAATGTCTTGTCATATACCACAAACCGCTAATACCAATTAAATGATTGCCATCATACATGCCAACACATTCGTAATTTTCATTGACCATAGACAATAATCTTTCGATTAAAATAGTTTCAGTAGTGGTAGTGTTCAGTGTTTTCAAAAGAGGCAGAATGCTTAAAATTTCTTCTTTTGGAATTATTTTTATCGTAATATTATTCATCTTTGTATTATTTAAAACAAATATACAAACTTTAAGTATGGGCGTTAAAATAATTAAACCTGAAGATACTTTTGGGATTCGCAAAAAAGTACTGCGAGAAAATATTCCGTTGCCGTATGAATTTCCGGGAGATTTTGATGAAAATACCCTTCATTTTGGTTATTTTGTTGATGATCAATTAGTCTCTGTAGCAAGCATTATGAAATCATCACATGACTATTTTTCAGAAACAAATCAATATCAATTAAGAGGAATGGCTACTTTGACTGAATTTCAGGGTCAATCTATTGGAAGTAAATTGCTTTTGGAAGTGATGCAATTTATTGAAGAGAGACAAGCGGAGCTACTTTGGTTTAATGCTCGCATTAAAGCCTTAACTTTTTATAAGAAGTTGGGATTTGAAACTATAGGAGCAGAGTTTGATATAAACTATGTTGGTGGTCATTATGTGATGTATAAGCATCTAAAGCGATCTTAATCATTTTTTATGTAAATTGATTATAAAATGTTTTAAATCAGTTAATTAGTATTATAAAAATAAAATTACAGCATGAAGAAATCAATGAGGTATTTAGCCCACTTATTTCCGAGAAATTCTAAAGGAGAAAACCCGGTTGTTGTAAGACTGTTTTATATAGTGAGTTTGATAATTGATTTTTTTAGAAAGATGAGCCTTAAAAAAGGCAACTGGCCTGTTTATCGTGGTAGTTATAGCGTGATTAACCCCAACGGACAAGTGGCAATTTGCACACTCACTTCAGATTATAATGATTTTGTTACAGTACATCGCGAAGCAGTAGCTATTGTCGGGAAAGTATATACTCCCAATTTAGGAATTGAGAAAATGATCATTAATATCATAAGTAATCCAAATATTCGTTATTTGTTGTTATGTGGAAAAGATTCATCTATATTTAAAGCAGGACAAGCCATTCAGTGTCTTTTTAAATACGGAGTTAATGCCGATAGGCGAATCATACAAGCAGAGGGTCATTTTCCGGTATTAAAGAACATTACAGAAACACAACTTAACGTTTTTCTTCAGCAAATTGAATTGGTTAATTGTATTGATGAAATGAATGTTGAAGGATTACAAGATAAAATAGCTCAACTTGATTTAAAAAATGAGCGGTTCAATACCACAGAAATAGCTAAAAATGTACGTCCTATGATTGAAGAAGTATCCTTTATTCCACTTAAAACTGGCGGAAAGCGAATTCCACTAGATTATGATAAAAAAGGTTTTTTTGTAATTTCAACAGATTTAACCAAAAAGGAAATTATTGTCCATCATTATAATCCTGACCATTCTCCTGGTTATATTATTAAGGGGCGTTGGCATGAACCCTTATTGTTATCTATTCTAGAAAAGGGATTAGTTTCTCAAATGAGTCATGCAGGTTATCTTGGGTCGGAATTAATGAAGGCAGAGATTTCTATCCAACAGCAACTTCCTTATAAACAGGATCAGAGAGATAAATTAATAAAATAAAAAACCTACTCAAAGCTTTTAACTTTTATTGTAGGCAATTTATTTTGGGGGGAATTAATAAAATTTTATTTATAATAAATAAAACAATCTGCACGTTTATTCCACTTCTAAAAAGTTAATAATTAAATTGTTTATTTTTTTAAATTTTTTCAAAAATGAGTATATTATCATTGCTTGTATCGTGATCTTCAACCATCTCTAATTTGTTAATTAAAACATTTGTTATTAACCAAGTATCCTCAATTTGATCAAATGGATGAACTTCATTGAATTCTAAAATTAATGACAATTCGCCGCTATCATAAATAACCTGCCAATTTCCATCAATAATTGTTGTTCCGTTAGTTGCAATTACTGTATAATCTACTTTAAAATCCAACTTAAAGTTAGCATATAAACTTGTTTTGATTTCGCCACTATCTTTTAAATAAGCAATTTTCCAAAAGCCATCGTTTAAAATATTGATTACATCATTTTTTTTAGAAATACATGTTTTTTCAAATTCAAGTCTATTTTCACCATTTCTTAAATCAATTTCATTACCATCTTCAATTTCGTAAAGTATCCAATTTGAAGAAAATTGTGGTAAATCAGGTATTGCAATTTTAACAATAATTTTTTCATTGTCATTCACGACATTCCATGTACCACTTAAAGTATTGAAATTATACATTACTTTAAGTATTCCATTTTCTTGAAAAATAAATTCATGTTTTGAATAGAGCTCGGTAAAGTCTGTTCCATTAGTTTTAATTTTATCAACAACCCAGCTACATGAAAGTAATAATGTGATTGTCTTTACTGTGGTACAATCAATACAATCATCATCGTCAAAATCATTATCGTCATCTTCATCACACAAATCTTTTGATTCGTTTATAATATTTTCAAGAGAAATTAAATTATCTATATTTTTTTTTGTGCCATCATATAGAATTACTTGGATTGGAAAATTAATTTGGACAAAATCATAGTTTCCTATTGTTTCAATATATTTATAAAATTGTTCATCATTTTCAATAATTATCACTTTTGCTAGTTGGTTAGAAGCATCATAAATCGATAAATTAATTGGATAAAGAAAATCTAAACATTCAATATCATCATCTATTTCATTTTCGCCCTTACATTCATCTTTAAACTTTTTTAACTCAGCTTCATTATCTACTTTAATTTTAATGTAATTATTTAAAACTATTTCTATAGGAAATATGATTTTTAACGTATCAGTATCACTATCAGATTTATCAAATATTTTTTCAATTAGTTCATAATCACTTTCATATTTTATAAGAATTTCAAATCCATTTGCCATGACTGTTATTGGTAAAGTAATATGAATACAATTTGCGAAATCAATTATATTGTCTTTAGATCCATCTTTAGCGGCAACCCTTTTAATGAGGTTTGTGACGTTTGAATTTGATTTTAAAACTTCATTTTCAGAAGGTTCTGTAATTTCAGTGAGCTCATTTTGGCAGCCTAATAAAACAATTAACAGAAAACTTAAAAGAAAACTTTTGGTAAACATAATTTATAGATCAGTTTATTATAATAACAGTTTTAAATAAATATACCCTACTTTTGATTTAAATAATATTATATTTAAGTCAAATAAATAAAACATAATTTTTTGAAAGAGAAAGTAAATATAGGATATTGTAATGAAAAATTATTTAATAATTTTTTTCTAAATAATTCTAAATTACTTGTTAATTATATTTTTTATAAGTGTGGTAATATTGATTTAGCAAATGATATAGCACAAGAAGCTTTTATAAAATTCTGGGATAATTGTGAAAAAATATTTCCAGATAAAGCAAAAGCTTATTTATTTACTATTGCTAATAATTTATTTTTAAATGATTTTTCTAAAAATAAAGTTATTTTAAAATTTAAAAACACAGCACCTAAAAATTACACAAACGAATCACCTGAGTATTTGCTTGAAGAGAAAGAATTTAACACTAAGTTACAAAATGCTATTTCAAACTTAACAGAAGCGCAACGAATAGCTTTTTTAATGAATAGAATAGATGGTAAAAAATATACTGAAATTGCAGATATATTAGGTATTACTGTTAAGGCAGTTGAAAAAAGAATACACAATGCCTTAATTAGTTTAAGAAAAGAAATTGAAAATATTTAATTTAAAATAGGGGTAGGGTAAAAGTAATTTAAACTGTTATTTAATCGATATGAAGGATGATTATTTTTTGGCTAAATGGCTTAATAACGAATTAAGCGAAAAAGATCTTGAAGAACATTTAAGTGAAAAGGAAATTAATGCCTTTAAAAAAATAATTGCTGCTACTGCAAACCTAGAGTCACCCACTAGTAGTCCAGAAGAATTACTAAATAAATTCAAGCAAGTTAAGGACAAGAAAACGAAGGTTAAAAAACTTAATTTTTCTTATTATTTGTATAGAGTTGCAGCAGTATTTGTTCTATTTTTCGTCTCTTATTATTTCTTATCAAATAGAGATACTATCTACACTACTACTTTCGCTGAAAAAATCAAGGTAGAACTACCCGATAATTCTGAAGTTCAATTAAACGCTGTTTCAGAAATACATTTTAACAAAAGCGGTTGGAGTAAAAATAGAGCGTTAGAATTGAAGGGTGAGGCTTTCTTCAAGGTATCTAAAGGGTCTACATTTATCGTAAATACTGAATTAGGTAAGGTTAGTGTATTAGGCACTCAATTTAATGTAGTCGTTCGCAATCAATATTTTGAAGTTCATTGTTATGAAGGAAGTGTGAGTGTAAATTATCTAACTCAAACAGTTAAACTTTCAGAAGGTAGTTCTTTTAAAGTGGTTAATTCAAAAGTTAGTTTAACTAAAAATAGTACTAAAAAAGTCCCTTCATGGACACACAATACAAGTTCTTTTGAGAGTATTCCATACCAATATGTCATTGCAGAACTTGAAAGACAATATAATGTCAATGTTGAATATGATGAGAAATCACTTTCAAATACAAATTTTACTGGAAACTTTACACACTCTAATTTGGATTTGGCTTTACAAGCAGTATGTATACCACTTAACTTAAAATATTCCATGCAAAATAATAAGGTGATCTTGCAAAACAATGATTATTAATAAACAAACGTTTTTTTTAATCTCAATTTGCTTTCTTTATACTATTTCAAATTTTTCACAAAGTATCAATAAAGAAAAAAAATTGTTGGTAGAAATTTTAACTGAAGTTGAAAATCAACATGATGTCACTTTTACTTATGCTGATGAAACAGTTGAAAATATTGAAGTATTACCTTATAATCTTGATTTAGACCTTTTAGAAATTATTCAATATCTAAAAACACAAACTAATTTAAATTTCACTTTTATATCATCATCTGATATTTTGATAAATAAACAAGTAACACAATTTAATGTATGTGGTACTTTAATTGACGCTGAAAATAATAAAAAAATTGAAGGTGCATACATAATTGTAGGTGAAATGGGTGTCAATACAATTTCAAATGCTTTAGGAGAATTTGAATTGGAAGGAATAAAGGAAAATCAAATAATTGAAATACAACATGTATCATATCCTACGATTCATGTATACGCCTCAAGATTAATAAAAAACAATTCTTGTTTACCGATTTATCTTTCTCAAAATATTGAAAAGCTTAAGGAGGTTTTTCTAAATAACTATTTAACATCGGGAATTACTAGTAATATCGACAATACAATAACAATAAACACATTAAAATCAGGAATTTTACCAGGTCTGATTGAACCTGATATATTACACAAAATACAGGCCTTACCTGGTGTTGGAAGTATTAATGAAACCATTTCTAATATTAACATACGTGGAGGATCTAATGATGAAAATTTATTACTCTGGGATGGCATAAAAATGTATCATTCAGGTCATTTTTTTGGTTTAATATCTGCTTTTAATCCCTACATTACAGATGAAGTAACTGTAATTAAAAATGGAACAAGCGCTCAGTTTAGCGATGGAGTTTCAGGCACAATTTCTATAAAACTTTTTGATAAAATAAAGAATAAATCTTTTGGTGGAGGAGGCTTGAACTCGCTGAGTACCGATTTGTATTCTTATTTCCCAATCACAAAAAAATCTGGAGTACTGCTTTCAGGAAGACGTTCATTAACGGATATTATTAATACTCCGGCCTACAGACAATATTTTAAAAGAGTTTTTCAAGACACTAAAATTAAAACATCCATTAATCAGGAAAATGATGTTACTCAAACAAAATCAAATTTTAATTTTTATGATTACAGTATAAAATACCTATATGATATTTCTGATAAGCATACTATAAGATTAAGTTTTTTAAATATTAATAATAATCTTGACTATATTGAAAATATTAAAACCAATTTAATTGATAATTCTAAAACAAGTAGTTTAACTCAGCAAAACATGGCATTAGGATTTACAGTAAATAATAGTTGGAACGATTCGTTTGAAACCAGATTACAAATCTACTATACAAAATATAATATTAATGGTATTAATTATACATTATTAACGGATCAACGATTAGCACAAAATAATGAAGTATTAGAAGTGGGTGCCAAATTAAATACATATTACAAAATAGGTAGATATATTAAATTTTTAAATGGATATTATTTTTATGAACTCGGTGTTCAAAATTCTGAATATTTAAACCTTCCATTATACAGTAAAAATATTAAGAAAGTAATTAGAAACCATTCATTGTTTAGTGAACTGAACTATGTGTCACCTGAAAATATTATCTCAATAGCTGCTGGTTTAAGGATTAATTATATTGATAAATTTAATGTAGTTAATATTGAACCTCGTATACAGGCATTTTATAAATTAAACACACAATTTGCTTTTAAAATAGGAGGTGAAATTAAAAGTCAACACACCACACAAACTATTGATTTGCAGGAAGATTTTTTAGGTGTTGAAAAAAGAAGATGGATTTTAACAGATAATGATTTAATTCCCATTTTAAAAAGTCAACAAGTTTCAGTTGGTCTAAATTATAAAAAAAATAATTTCTTTATTGATTTAGAAGGATTTTATAAAAATGTAGATGGCATTACAGTAGCTACTCAAGCTTTTCAAAATCAGCATCAATTTAAGAAAACTATTGGTAGTTATAAGGTAAAAGGTATAGAGTTATTATTAAATAAAAAGAAGGATTTTTATAGTGTTTGGTTAAGTTATTCTTTTAATCAGAATAATTACTTATTTCCTGATTTAATACCTACATCATTTCCAAATAATATTGATATAAGGCATTCAATTTCAACTGGAAGTGCATTTGAATTTCATAAATTCAATTTATCGTTTGGGTTGTTTTGGCGGACAGGAAAACCATATACCGTTCCAAATGTGTTGGAACCTATTATTAATGATAGTTTTAATACTTTAATTAATTATGAGGATCCTAATAGTTCTCGATTACCTAATTATTTTAGGTCAGATATATCATCCACTTATTCTTTTAATTTTAATAAAAAAATAACTGGTTTAGTAGGGGTTTCTGTTTTAAATTTATTTAATGAAAAAAATGTGTTAAACACTTATTATAAAGTTGATACTAATCAGTCGATTTCTCGAATAAACTCAAATTCATTAGGTATTACACC
>JAMPYA010000077.1 GCA_023700885.1 Flavobacteriaceae bacterium | reverse complement strand
TGTGCAGCTTTTTGTGTAAAATCAATATCATTTCCTGCATAAATAATATCACGAGATGAATTGATTAACAAACCAACTTGTTGGTTTAATCCGTATTTACAAACTTCTTCTAGACTTCCACCTTGAGCGCCAATACCCGGGATTAATAAAAAATGATTAGGAACAATAGCTCTTACTTTTTTTAAAGCGATTGCTTTGGTGGCTCCAACTACATACATTAAGTTTTGTGCATTTTTCCATGTTAATGATTCTTTTAAAACTTCTTCAAATAATGGACTATCATTTAGAAGTTTTTCTTGAAAATTATGACTTCCAATATTAGAAGTGAGCGCTAATAAAATAGTGAATTTGTCCTCAAAATTTAAAAACGGCTCTACTGAATCTATTCCCATATAAGGAGAAACGGTAATAGCATTAAAATTCATTTCAATAAAAAATGCCTCCGCATATTTGGTAGAAGTATTTCCAATATCACCTCGTTTGGCATCGGCAATTGTAAAAATTTCGGGATAATTTTGATTTAAATATTCTATAGTTTTTTGGAGTGAAATCCAACCTTTAACTCCATAAGCCTCATAAAAAGCGGTATTTGGTTTGTAAGCAACAGCAAATTGATGTGTGGCATCAATCAATTGTTTGTTGAATTCAAAAATAGGATCTTCTTCTATTAATAAATGCTTCGGAATTTTGGTTAAGTCAGGATCTAGTCCGATACAAAGAAAAGATTTTTTTGATTTTATATTTTTAAAGAGTAATTCTGTTGTCATGAAGATAAGATAATGCTGCAAAAATAAGCTATTCCTTAGTTTTATAAAAATAGGAATTTAATTTGATGAAAATCCGCTAAATTATTTCAATATTTGTATCATAAATACTTGCAATTGATTCAGCAAATAATTCAAAAAATAAGCTATAGTTTACTCACTCTTTTCGGAGTGGTAACCGTGATATTTTTTTTATTTAATGTGTTGCCCGGAGATCCTGCCCGTATGATGTTAGATCAGCAAGAAGATAGTGAGCAGTTGCAAAATATTCGTAAAAAATATGCTTTTGATAAGCCACTCTCAGATCAATATTTATTGTATTTAAATGATTTATCACCTATTTCTTATCACAGTACAAATGCTAATTCATATACTTTTGTAGATGCAGAAAAGTATCAATCATCCATAAAAATAATTAATTCAACTGCTTTTTCGATACTGATAAAAACACCTTATTTGCGCGAATCGTTTCAGAAAAATGGAAAAAAAGTAACACAAGTTATTGCTGAAACATTTCCAAACACCTTTGTGTTAGCTGTTTCTTCTATTGTTATTGCTATCATTTTTGGCATATTTTTAGGAGTGATTTCAGCTTTATTTAAAGATTCTTTAATAGATAGCATAATTGCACTTTTAAGTACGCTTGGAATGAGTATTCCTTCCTTTTTTGCAGCAGTACTATTTGCATGGCTTTTCGGATTTGTACTGCATGAATATACTCATTTAAATATGACAGGAAGTTTATATGAAGTAGATGATTTTGGTGATAAAATTTATATTCAATGGAAAAATTTAATACTTCCTTCAATTGTTTTAGGAATTAGACCATTAGCTGTTGTGGTGCAATTAACCAGAAATTCATTGTTAGAAGTTTTATCGCAAGATTACATCAGAACAGCTAAATCTAAAGGCTTATCAACCTATCAAATTATAAAAACACACGCTTTAAAAAATGCTATGAATCCGGTAGTTACAGCCATTTCTGGTTGGTTCGCTTCATTGTTAGCTGGTGCTGTTTTTGTTGAGTATATATTTAACTGGAACGGATTAGGAAAAGAAATTGTAGATGCATTAAATACTTTAGATTTGCCAATTATTATGGGAAGTGTTGTTTTAATAGCGACTATGTTTATAATTATCAATATTTTTGTAGATATTATTTACACCTGGTTAGATCCAAAATTAAGAGATTAAAAATATAGAAAATGAGAAAAAATATTGTAGCAGGAAATTGGAAGATGAATAATGATTTAGAGGCTTCCAAATTATTGATTAATAATTTATTGCAGGAATTTCCAAGTAAATTAGATGCTTCTAAGAGAATTATTGTAGCACCAACTTTTGTCAATCTTTATCCAATTGTTGAAATAACTCAAAATACAGCTATTGAAGTAGCTGCTCAAAATATGCACTTTGCTCAAAGCGGTGCTTTTACCGGTGAAATTTCAGCAACTATGTTAAAAGGAATTGGAGTTAATATTGTTATTTTAGGACATTCTGAGCGTCGTTCCATGTTTAATGAAACAGATGAAATGTTGGTAAAAAAAGTGGAATCTGCCCTACAAAATAAGATGGAAATCATTTTTTGTTTTGGAGAAATGTTAGAAGATCGCAAGTCAGGAAATCATTTTAATGTTGTTGAACAGCAACTTACCAATGCCCTTTTTCAACTAAATGAATCAGCTTGGAAACAAATTATTTTAGCTTATGAACCAGTTTGGGCAATTGGAACTGGAGAAACTGCATCTCCAGAACAAGCTCAAGAAATGCATGCTTTTATTCGCCAAATTGTTTCTAAAAAATACTCACAAGAATTGGCAAACGATGTGTCGATTTTATATGGTGGAAGCATGAAAGCGTCTAATGCTAAAGAATTATTGTCAAATTCAGATGTTGATGGCGGATTGATTGGTGGTGCAGCTTTAATTGCAGCAGAATTTACAGCAATCATTAAATCGATGTAAATGAATTATATAGAATACGATTTTAAGGTAAGTCCATTAGAACCTACTGTTGAAATACTAATTGCTGAATTAGGAGAAGTTGGTTTTGAGAGTTTTGTCGAAAATGAAGAGGGTGTTTTGGCTTATATCCAGCAAGCAGATTGGAATGAATCCGTTTTAGAGGATATTCAGATTTTACAATCTTCTGAATTTGAAATTTCATTCACATCCAAAGTGATAAAACAAGTAAATTGGAATATAGAATGGGAAAAGAATTTTGAACAGATTGAAGTTGATGGAATCGTGAGCATTAGAGCTCCTTTTCATCAAAATCCAAATTTAACTTATGACATTGTAATTGAACCTAAAATGAGTTTTGGTACTGGTCATCATGAAACAACTCATATGATGATTCAGCATTTGTTAGAACTTGATTTAAAAGACAAGAAAGTGCTTGATATGGGTTCAGGTACTGGAATTTTAGCCATTTTTGCAGAAATGAGAGGCGCTAAACCAATAGATGCTATTGATATTGACGAATGGTGTTTTGAAAATTCAATAGAAAATGTTGAAAGAAATAACTGTAAAAATATTTCTATTTATCAGGGTGATGTTCAATTGTTAAAAGATAAAAACTACGATTTGATTATTGCTAATATCAACAGAAATGTTTTGTTAGCAGATATGTCACAATACGCAAAATGCTTGAATTCTAAAGGAATTTTACTTTTAAGTGGTTTTTATATCGATGATATTCTAATTTTAAAAGATGAAACTTCTAAACACGGCCTTAAAATTATTAACCAAAAAGAACGTAATAACTGGGTGTCCTTAAAATTAGTAAAGGAATAATGTAGTACTGAAATGGTATGTTTTTTGATAAAATGAATTTGATAAAAGAAAATTTTAAAGATGGAACTATTTAAAATGAGTACGAAAAGAAAAGAAAAAGAATCGGTTGATGTTTTAGAAAAAGAAGAACTTCAACATGAGTTGGTTTTGTTTAATGATGAGGTAAATACGTTTGATTTTGTAATTGATTCTTTGATTAGTGTTTGTGAACATACAGATGAGCAAGCGCATCAATGTACTTTAATAGTTCATTATAAAGGAAAATGTGTTGTTAAAACAGGCGAATTATCTGATTTAAAACCCCGATGTTCTAAACTCTTAGAGCTCGGACTTTCGGCAGAAATCATATAAAAAAAACAGCTCAAGAGCTGTTTTTTTATTTATTATCGAGTAAATAATAATTCTCTGTATTTAGCCATTGGCCACAATTCGTCATCAATTAAAACTTCTAACTTATCACAATGGTATCTAATTTCTTCAATAAATGGTCTCACTAATTCGCAATAAGCAAAAGATTTTTCTTCTGCATCAGTTATTTTATTGGCTTTTTTACGAGCTTCAACCATGGCGGTAATTTTAGAATTTATTTGACTGATGTGTCCAGAAATATCTTTAATTAACATTAATTGCTCTTTTGCTAATGTTTCAAATTCTTTTCCGAAAATTTCTTTTAAACCTTTCACATTTTCAATTAAAGTATTTTGATAGCTAATTGCAGTTGGAATAATATGATTACGAGCGATATCACCAATAACGCGACTTTCAATTTGAATTTTTAAGGTATATTCATCTAATTCTATTTCATGTCGTGCAATAATTTCAACTTTATTCATGATCTTTAAATCTTCAAAAAGTTGGATTGTTTTTTCAGAAACTTTTGCTTTTAATGCCTGAGGCGTTGTTTTATGGTTGCTTAATCCTCGCTTTGCAGCTTCATCTTCCCATGCTTTACTGTAACCATCACCTTCAAATCTGATTTTGCTTGATAATTTGATGTATTCTCTTAGAACATTGAATATAGCATCATCCTTTTTCATGTCTTTTTCTTCGATAAGTTTGTCAACAGCTATTTTAAAATCAATGAGTTGTTTTGCTACAATGGCGTTCAAAATCATCATTGGTGTTGCGCAGTTGGCGCTAGAGCCAACCGCTCTAAATTCAAATTTATTTCCAGTAAAGGCAAAAGCAGAGGTTCTGTTTCTGTCTGTATTATCCAATAAAATTTCCGGAATTTTTCCAACTACATTTAGTTTTAAATCAGTTTTTTCTTCAGGAGATAATTTACCTTTAGTCACTTGTTCTAGTTCATTTAAAACATCGCTTAATTGTTTACCAATAAAAACGGAAATAATTGCCGGAGGTGCTTCATTGGCGCCTAATCTATGATCGTTTCCTGCAGATGCAATGCCAGATCTTAATAATTCTTCGTAATCATGTACCGCTTTTATGGTATTGATGAAAAAGGTTAAAAATTGTAAATTTTTCATCGGAGTTTTTCCTGGACCTAATAAATTGACTCCGGTATTGGTAGCTAAACTCCAATTGTTATGTTTTCCTGATCCGTTAATACCTGCAAATGGTTTTTCGTGAAACAACACCTTAAAGTTGTGTTTTTCAGCAATTTTCCCCATAATATCCATTAATAATGAATTGTGATCAACTGCTAAATTAGCTTCTTCATATATTGGAGCTAGTTCAAACTGGTTTGGAGCAACCTCATTATGACGTGTTTTAACAGGAATTCCCAGTTTTAAACTTTCTAATTCTAATTCTCTCATAAAGTTTAAAGCTCTAGATGGAATCGATCCAAAATAATGATCATCTAATTGTTGACCCTTAGCTGGTGAATGACCTAATAAAGCCCTTCCTGTTAAAGAAATGTCTGGTCTTGAATTGGCTAATGAAGCATCAATTAAAAAATATTCTTGCTCCCACCCTAGTGTTGCAATTACTTTTGTTACATTTTTATCAAAATATTTGGCAACTTGTGTTGCAGCTTCATCAATAGATTGTAAAGATTTCAAAAGAGGTGTTTTATTGTCTAATGCTTCACCCGTATACGAAACAAATATTGTTGGAATACAAAGTGCAGTACCGTAAACAAATGCAGGAGATGTTGGATCCCATGCGGTATATCCTCTAGCTTCAAATGTATTTCTTATTCCACCACTTGGAAAACTTGACGCATCAGGTTCTTGTTGTACTAACTGACCACCGTCAAATTTTTCTATAGCTTCACCATTTGGAAGCATATCTAAAAACGCATCATGTTTCTCAGCTGTAGATCCAGTAAGAGGTTGAAACCAGTGCGTATAATGTGTAGCACCTTTATTGAGCGCCCAACTTTTCATTGCAGATGCAACTTGGTCTGCCACTTTTCGTTCTATTTTATGTCCAAACTCCATAGCATTCATTACACCTTCAAAAGCATCCTGTGTCATGTATTGACGCATAGATTGTTTGTTAAATACATTTTCACCAAATAATTGAGATCGATTGGTAGAATCTTCAAATGTGACAGGTTTTCTGTTTTGCGCTTCAAAAAGGGCTTGAAATCGTAATTTAGACATAATATTTTTTGATTAATTTTAATACAAAAATATAAAAAAACTTTCTTATACAAAATATTATGGGGGTAAATATTATAAATTAATCAAATTATTAGAAATATAAAATTAATTTAGGGGGTGTTATCGTAAAAAAGTGTTTTTTATAAAATATTGCACAATAAAGTTAAAACTAAAAGACTTTTATTATTTTTGTTTAATGGATAAATCATTTTTTAAAATATTAGCTCGTTTAAATAAAATAATCATGCCTTCGTTTACAAAAAGCAGATTAGATATGAGTAAAGCCAAAAAGTGGCAATTAGCTATAATTGGATGGAGGTATTTAGTCACTAAAAAAAGTTTGTAATACACCAAAAAGTTTTATATTTGCGCACTCAAAAGGCCTCGTGGCGCAACTGAATAGCGCATCTGATTACGGCTCAGAAGGTTACAGGTTTGAATCCTGTCGAGGTCACTAAATTGAATATCAACTTATATCAAAACCACCTAAATCCCAGTATTTACGTGGTTTTTGAGTTTTTAAGAATTCATATAATTTGATAGTATTTGGTAGTTTATGGTAGTTAATCGACAGTTAATTGCTCAAAGTGTCAGTTCAACTGACACTTTCAAACAGCTGAATATCAGGTAGTTTTAGTTGATTTGACTTTCGTCTAAAAAATATTTAACATTTTAAGACGACAACTATGCGAACCAAAACCACATTTTCTATCTTATTTTGGCTAGATAACCAAAATAATCAGCAAGAGTTAGCTTTACTCTATGCTCGTATTAGCGTAAATCAAAAGCGCGTTAACATTAGCCTTAAGAAAAAAATTCCCATAAACCTTTGGGATTCTAAAAAGAAAAAAGCTAAAGGAAATTCTGCAGAAGCACGACAGATTAATTTGTATTTAGATCAGGTACATTCCCAGCTGTTTCAATGTTATCAAGAATTGAAATTAAAAAATCAACTGGTAACTGCCAATCTTATCAAAGCCAATTTTCTAGGTGAAGGCGAAAACAATAAATCACTTAAAGATATTATCGAGTACCATTCTGGAAAAATTAAAAATACCTTGGCACCAGGTACCATCAGAAATTTTGGAATAACTGAAGGATATATCACTAAATTTCTTCAAAAGAAATTAAACACCCTTGATGTTTTTTTACACCAGCTCGATTATAAGTTTGTGTGTGATTTTGAAAATTTCTTAAATGGATATTATCCAACAGGGCATCCAAAAGCCATGAACCATAACACAATTATGAAGCACATTCAGCGATTGCGAAAAATTGTTACCCTGGCGTATCATTTAGAATGGATTCAAAAAGATCCCTTTGTGAGATGGAAGCCTACTTTTGAAAAAACGGAACGTGAATTCCTTTCTGCAAATGAACTCTCTAACATAGAAACTTCCAATATGCGTGTAGACAGACTAGAGCGTGTACGCGATATTTTTGTATTTAGCTGCTATACCGGCATCAGTTACATCGACCTAATGCAGCTCAACAGAAACTGTATTCACAAAGGAATCGATGGGAATAACTGGATAATAACCAAGCGTCAAAAAACTAAAACTTCCGTAAAAGTTCCGTTATTACCTAAAGCACAGGATTTAATCGATCAATATGAAAATCATCCAATGACTTATATGACTGAAACGTTATTTCCGGTAATTACAAATGAAAAGCTTAATGTGTACCTAAAAGAAGTTGCTGAACTTTGCGGAATCCAAAAAAACCTGACCTTTCACATGGCACGACATACCTTTGCTACAACTGTAACCTTAACTAATGGAGTTCCTATTGAAACAGTATCTAAGTTATTAGGACATACTAAATTAACAACAACTCAAATTTATGCAAAAGTAATTGAACGAAAAGTCAGCGATGATATGATTACCTTAAAAGCGGTTTTAAGTAGAAAACAAGAAAATAACAATTTAAATGACAGTAAATCAGTAGGTTATGAATAAATAGGCTTTATAGTAAAATGTAACAGAGTTTTATTATTTTTAGATGCTTTTTTTTAAAATAATTGAACTATCTATGAAAAATATTGCGAAAACTATTGCTAAATACCATGAAGAAGTAAAAATAATTGAAAATTCGAATAAAAAAGAAGAACAAAAAATAAGAGAAAATATTCAGTTAACGAAAGACTGTCTTCATAATTTGAGATTACAGCTAAGGCAAGCCGTTTTTAACGGTAAAGAGTCAGAAATTAACTTCTTTAAATATCAAAAGCCCTTGGTTTATGGTAATTTAAAATTTTTTGTAGCTGTCTTAACCTATTTAACCGAAAAACCAAATGGATGTTTAAAAGAACAAAAAGAATTTTTAAGTGAGTCATTCAAAAAAATGGAGGCTAAGAAAAAACGAAATATAGAATTTTTTAAGTATTATCAGCATAATGAAAATTGTTTAGACGATAAATATTTTGTACGTGGTAATAATCAGTTAGAATTGTTTAGCAATGTCTTACACCTCGATTCAGATCCTGAATTCTCAACCAGTCACGATATAAAAGCAGCAGAAGTAATCGCCTATGAATTAATGGCCGAATATTATGCTAATGCTTTAGTTAAATTGAAACAAAAATCTGAGGTACAAGCTGTTCAATTTGTTAAACCCGAAATTTTGAACAATCTATCCTGGACTGCTTCTAAAACTGATTTAGTCGAGTTAATCTATGCATTAAATGCAGCCGGAGCCGTTAAAAACGGTCAGGCAGAAATTAAAAAAATGGCACAAATTTGTAAAGAACTTTTTGGTATCGATCTAAAAAATTTTTATAAAACCTATGGAGAGATTAAAGCCAGAAATGAAGATGAACTTACTAAATTTCTCGACCATCTAAAAGAATGCCTTATCAGGAAAGTCGAATCTGAACTCTAAGAGGGCTGGTAAATTTATATATAAAAACTACATTAAACCGTATGATTAATAGGTATAGTTCCATCTGACCAATAAAATTTATAGTGAGCTTGTCGAACTAAACAATAAATATAAACAAATAAAACATCTTGATTATGAGGTAAATAAAAGTTTGAAGTGTTAAATTTTATCGGTAGTACCATTCAACTACCGAATAAAACTATACAAAAGTTTTCAGATTTGTCAAACGAAAGTCAAATCAATTC
>JAMPYA010000076.1 GCA_023700885.1 Flavobacteriaceae bacterium | reverse complement strand
ATTAATTGAAATAGTTTTTTCATAGTTTACCTCTTTAGCAATAAATAATGCTGCTATAAGTGGAATAGCAATGATTATCAATAAGACAAGTCCAAATTTTTTTAAAGTTTTCATAAGTTTTGTGTTTTAGAATTTTTATAGTTGATTTATGTAAAAATAAATAATTACTTTAAAACCATCAATTTGTTAGATCTTTAATAAGATAGTTTTTTAATTATATAAACATCTAAACTATATTTACCAGGGCCATAAACAAATAACACAAATAACATGATGGCGTAATATAATGGTATTTCAAATCCGTTGTTAGCAGCTATAAAACCATTATTTAAATGAACTGTTTTAATAGCAACAAGCATAATGATAATAAGTGGAATTGATATAAGTCTGGTTGCAAATCCAACTGCAAGAAAAATAAATCCAAAAAACTCGGTATAAGTTGTTAAATAAGCATTAATAACTGGGAATGGAATTCCAATTTCTCTAAACCATTCAAATATTTCTTGAGTGTTTTTTAATTTTGTCATTGCCGGCCCAAAAAAGCCGTAGGCTAAAACCAATCTGATTAATAATAAAGGGTAATCTTTAATTAAACCAAGTTTGTTTGCAAAAGTACTGTTAAATTCTAGCAATTTTTTCATCGTAGTAATTTTAAACAAGAATTAAAAATAGCAATATTTATTAAAGCTTAAAGTTAGTATTTTATTTTTCATAGAATTTAATTAAAAATAATTAAACAATTTTGAATAAATTTTATATTTGCACTTTAAATCGGGGTGTGGCGCAGATGGCTAGCGTACTTGCATGGGGTGCAAGAGGTCGGAAGTTCGAGTCTTCTCACCCCGACACATTATTTTAAGGGTCTTTTCTTAATCATTCCGCCCTTTGCGTCTTTGATACTGTGCATAACCACAAATGCACTGTCATCAATTTTGTCTAGTTCAGTTTGTAGTTTAGATAGTTCCAATCGTGTAATTAAAGTATAAACGATATCTGTTTTTTTTAATGATTCACCTCTTTTACCAAAACCATTTTTACCTAAATAAATGGTACAACCTCTGCCTAGTTTTTCAATAATTGCTAATCTAATTTCTTCACTTTTATCTGAAATAATAGTAACACCAATATATTCTTCAATACCCGAAACTATTAAATCTACCGTTTTAGAAGCTGCTAAATAAGTTAGCATTGCATATAAAGCTATTTCAATTGAAAATACATAAGCTCCTGCCATAAAAATGGGGATATTAAAAAGCAAAATGATATCTCCAATGGTTAATGAAGTTCTTTTGCTTATATAAACTGCCAAAACTTCAGTTCCATCAATAACAGCTCCACCTCTAATTGCTAATCCTATTCCTAAACCTAAAAAGAAACCACCAAATACAGCTACTAAAAGTTTATCGTGTGTTACAACCGGATAAGCAATAAAATGAACCATTAATGCTAAAATAATAATGGCGCCAATGCTTTTGAAAGCAAATTGTTTGCTGATTGTTGAAAATCCTAAGATGATAAAAGGTAAGTTGATGATTACTAAAAAAATTGCAAGTGAAATTCCTGTAATTTCTGAAATTATTAGAGATATACCTGTAACACCACCATCAATAAAAGAACTTGGGAGTAAAAAGGCTTTTAGCCCAAAACTTGCAGATAAAGTTCCAAGAATCATCATAAATGAATCACGGATAATGTGTTTAAATTCAACTTTAGCATTTACAATTTCCTTTTCTATTTGATCTGTTTGAAAGTGTTGTGTTTTCTTTTTAAGTTGATTTTTAACAATTTCATTGATAATAAATTGAAATACTTTTTTCATATGTGAATATTTTATTAGTTTTTCATTTGTCATATGGAATACGCCAGTTTGATTAAAGTATTCTCATCAAAGTTTATGTTTTTATAAACATGCCTATTTCATATGTAAATATTTTTTTGTTTTTTTTAATGTCATATGGAATATGCCAGTTTGATTAAAATTTTTTCATCATAGTGTATTTTTTTGCAAACATGGCTATTTCATAGTTATTTAGTTACAAATCTTGAGAATAATTTAAAAATACTAAAATTAAATGGTTAATTATTTAAAATTAATGACAACCGCATTTATCAATACCTTTAGCTTTTTCAAAGGCTTCTTTTCCTTCCTTTACAGAAAAATAAACTAAACCTAAAGATCCTATTGCATCTATATGTGGAATTTTAAAAAGCATCCATAAGCCACTAGAAACTAATAATAAAACGGACATATAAAGACAAACCTGATTGCATTTAGCGTCGGCAATAATGGCAACTGAATTTAGTTTTTTACCAACTGTAAGTTTGACTTTAATAAGTAACCACATAGTAAAAATAGAAATCAACGCAATTATTACTCCGGCAGTAGTTGAGGTAGGTTTTTGATTTTCAATAATATTATAAATTGCAGAAATGGTAAGTGTTACTGCCAGAATATAAAAACACCAACCAGTAATTTTTAATGCTATAATTTCAAAAGAACCTTTACTTGATGTTGGAAACTTCTTTATTCTTATAATCATATGAGTGATACCAATTGCAGAAATGGT
Organism: Flavobacteriaceae bacterium; assembly: GCA_023700885.1. Lineage (GTDB taxonomy): Bacteria > Bacteroidota > Bacteroidia > Flavobacteriales > Flavobacteriaceae > JAGXRT01. The sequence goes on along the minus strand of JAMPYA010000076.1, from coordinate 6,835 downwards.
TTCGATAAAACTATCTAATCCAAAGCCAAAAAGTGTTAAGGCTTCATCTTGATAACCGAAATAAGTTGAAACAATACCTTCGACTAAATTGTATAGAATTGTTATAATGGCAAGTAATAAAGCACTGTTATAAAGACTCTTTTTATTTTCTAGTGATGATCTTAATAAAGTCATACATTTTTAATCATTAAATTAAGACAAATTTTAGTCAATTTCAAAGTTGATTTAAATTTGTGCGTACATTACTAAATTAAGCAGCCAATAAATGATGAAGAACTTTATAAGGAGTTCTTTTTTTTTAACAATCAATCCTCTATTCCCAATCTGGCTCTTGCCGAAATTGATTGATTTGAAAAAGAGTTTTGTAAATATTTTAAATACCCAACAATTCCAATCATTGCAGCATTGTCTGTTGTATACTCAAACTTAGGGATATAAGTATTCCAACCATGAAGTTGCTCTGTTGCTTTTAATGTTTTTCGAATTTCAGAATTAGCACTCACGCCACCTGCAATGGCAATATGAGTAATCCCGGTTTGTTTAACTGCATTATAAATTTTTTCCATCAATATTTCAACAATAGTGCGTTGAACAGATGCGCAGATATCTGGTAGATTTTGTTTAATAAATTGAGGATTTTCTTTAATATTTTTCTGAATAAAATAAAGTATTCCGGTTTTTAAACCACTGAAACTAAATTCTAAATCGCCTACTTTAGGTTTTGTAAAACTAAAGGCTTTTGGGTTTCCTAAAAGAGCATATTTATCAATTAATGGTCCACCAGGATAAGGTAAACCTAAAATTTTAGCGGTTTTATCAAAAGCTTCACCAACCGCATCATCGGTAGTTTCGCCTAAAATTTCAAATTCAAAATAATTGGTCACTTTTACCAATTGTGTATGTCCGCCACTTATGGTTAAACAAATGAAAGGGAATGGAGGTACAGATTGGTTTTCATCTTCTATAAAATGAGCTAAAATATGTGCTTGCATATGATTTACAGCAATCAATGGAATTCTTAAAGATAATGCCATCGATTTTGCGAAAGATGTTCCTACCAAAAGTGACCCCATAAGTCCCGGACCGTTAGTAAAGGCAATGGCTGATAATTGATTTTTATTGATATTTGCTACTTTTAAGGCTTGGTGAACAACCGGTACAATATTTTGCTGGTGAGCTCTAGAAGCCAATTCTGGAACAACACCTCCATAAGCTTCATGAATTTTTTGTCCTGCTACAACATTAGAAAGTACTTTTCCGTTATAAATGATAGCAGCACTTGTATCATCACAAGAAGATTCAATGCCTAAAATATAGAGGTCCTTTATGCTCATCAATTTAAAATAAAGCGTTAATATTGTGTAACCGTTTACAAAGGTAGAAGTTATTAGACGAATAAAAAAAATAGCAGTACGATTGGTTATTTTTACCATATTGAGCTTAGGAACATTGAGTATGTTGTTAATGATTCCTAAGGTACAAACAGTATTGGCGCATTTAGTTATGAATCAGATAAATGCTGATTATAATACAGCGATTTATGTAGATAAAGTTGATCTTTCTTCTTTAAGAGTTATAAAACTAAAAGGTGTAGAAATAAAAGATCATCATCAAGATTCTATGGTCTATGTTAAAAAACTTACCATTAATATTGAAGATTATAAAAGATTGTTAAATGAAAATTTAGACTTTAAAAAAGTTTCTTTTGATGAATTGTATCTAAAGATTAAGATTTACAAAGGTGAAACAGATGATAATTTTTCACATTTTTTAAAGTTATTTGATAATCCTTCAGATAAAAAAATAAAGAGAGAGTTTGTGTTAAAAGCGTCTGAAATTCAATTAAATGGAGGAGAAGTTTATATAATTGATGATAACAATCCTCGACCTTTAAAAGCATTTTTTAAAAAAGTAGAAGGAACTATCAATAATTTTAAAATACAAGGTCCAAAAGTATTTGCTCAAATTAAACAATTAGCATTAATTGATAATAATACCATTGAAATTAAAGATTTAACAGCTCAATTTAGTTATAGTCCAGAAAAAATAGAATTATTGAATGCTGTTTTAAAAACCCCAACTTCAAACATTAATGCTGAACTAATTTTTACTTATAAAAGAGAAGATTTAAGTGATTTTAACAATAAAGTAAACATCAATGCCAATATCAAAGAAGCTTCAATTTCATTAATTGATGTTCGTAAGTTTTATGCAGAAATTGGTGATAATGATCAAATGCAAATTTCAACTCAAATGAGTGGGACTTTGAATAATTTGTTATTGAATGATTTTCAGTTAAGCTCATCATCTAATGCAAAAGTGAGCGGAAATTTTCATTTAATTAACAGTTTTGAACGAGAAAAACCTTTTCAATTAAATGCCAATTGGAATGAATTGGAAACTAATTACAATCATCTTACTAAATTATTACCTCATATTTTAGGAAAATCATTACCCAAAGAATTTATAAGTTTAGGACAAATTAAATTACATGGAAGTACAACAGTAACAAAGAAACAATTAAAAGGAAATGTCTTTTTATTAACTGATTTGGGCGAAGTTTTTGCTAACGGAAATTTAAATAATATAGATCAACTTGAAAATGTAAATTATGATGGAAAAGTTTCTGTTTACGATTTTAACTTAGGTAACTATACAAACAACTCAAATGTTGGTTTATTCTCACTAGATGCAAAAGTAAAAGGAACTGGTTTTACCCTTAAAAAATTAAATACAAATGTTGAAGGGGAAATAACAAAATTTCAATTTAAAGATTATTTGTATAAAAATATAAGTGTTAACGGTATTTATAAAAACATGCAGTTTAACGGTTTAGTTGCTATGACTGACGAAAATATCAAATTGCAATTTGATGGTTTAGCAGATTTAACCGGTAAAATATACACCTATAAATTTAATGCAAAAGTTGATTATGCCCATATAAATAAACTCAATTTATTTACACGTGATAGTTTAGCGCTCTTAAAAGGAAACCTCAATTTTGATGTTAAAGGAAACTCTTTAAATGATTTGGTTGGAAGTATTAACTTTAAAAATGCCTCTTACCAAAATGAAAAAGATACCTATCAATTTACAGATTTTACTATTTCATCTGCTTTTAATGAAGGAATTAGACATATTGATATCAATTCTAAAGACATTATAGAAGGAAGTTTATCGGGTAAATTTAAATTTGAAGAGATTATTAAAATTGCTCGTAATTCATTAGGCAGTATTTATACACATTACAAACCTTTTAAAGTATCAAAAGGACAATTTGTAGATTTTCAGTTTCATATCTACAATAAATTAATTGAAGTGTTTTATCCTGAAATTAAATTAGCTTCCAATACATTTATAAAAGGAAGTATAGATTCTGATAGAGAACAATTTAAACTCAATTTTAAATCGCCCAAATTGGAAGCTTTTAAATATACTTTTAACGATATTTATTTACAAATTGATAATAAAAATCCGTTATTTAACACACAACTATCTGTAGAACAGTTGGATATAGATCAGTTTAGTTTTCGTAAAGTAAACATGGTAAACAAAACATTGAACGATACTTTATTTATTAAATCTTCTATGGAAGGTGGGTTAGAAAAAAATGATACGTATCAATTATCGTTTTTTCATACTATAAATAAAGAGAATAAATCGATTGTTGGAATAGAAAAATCAATTGTAAATATTAGAGATAATGAGTGGATTATCAATCCTAAAAATTTAGAAAGAAGTCAATTAATATATGATGATGTCTCTAAAAACATCGATATTAATTTGATTAATATAGAATCTGGAAATCAAAAAATTGATATTTCAGGAAATCTAAAAGGACTAGAAAAAAAAGACATTCTTCTTCAATTTGAAAATGTGGAACTATCCAAAGTGATTCCTCCAATAAAATTCATTAAAATGGAGGGAATTTTAAATGGATTGGTTAATATTTTGGAAGAGAATAAACAAATTACTCCGATTTCTAAAGTTGAAATATCTGATTTAAAAATTAATGATTTAGCCTATGGAAATCTAAAACTTGATTTATTAGGTACGAATTCCTACAAAAAATATCAAGTTAATTTGGCTTTAAAAAGAAAAGTATGGAACAGTTTAATTGCTGAAGGTTATATCGATTTTAATCCGAAAAAGCCAACATTAGACCTCGATATCAATTTAGAAAATTTTGAAATTGATGCTTTTAGCGTACTAGGAAAAGGGACTATTACTAATATTAGAGGCGATCTTTATGGAGAGTTAAAAGCAACCGGATTACTTGAAAATCCTGATATTAACGGATTTTTATATCTGGATAAAGCAGGTATGGAAATACCTTATTTAAATGTAAATTATGAATTTGACGGAACCTCAGTGGTAGAGGTTAAGGGTCAATCATTTATTTTTATGGATGTTGATTTAAAAGATGCAACCTTTAATTCAAAAGGAATTTTGAATGGTTCAATTACTCATAGCAAATTTAAAGATTGGTTTTTAGATCTTACGGCAACTACAAAAAATTTACTTGTTTTAAATACAAAACAGACTGAAAATTCTTTGTATTACGGAACCGGTTATTTAGCAGGTGAAGCAACTATCATAGGATTTACAGATAGATTAACTATTGATGTAAACGGGAAAACTAATAGAAATACACACTTTGTGATTCCATTAAGTGACGTTAAAACGGTTGAAAATTTCAAGCTAATTCATTTTAAAAGCAAAGAAATTGTTGAAGAATCAAAATCATTTAAAGATAAATATTTAGAGAATTTAAAAGGATTATCACTTAATTTTAATATCAACGTAACTAAAGATGCTGTAGTAGAAATGGTGTTGGATCAATCTACAGGAAGTTACTTAAAAGGAAGCGGAATAGGTGATTTGCAAATAGAAATAAATACCCGTGGCAAATTTAATATGTACGGCGATTTTGTGGTAGATAACGGAACCTATAATTTTAAATATGGCGGAATTATTGATAAACCTTTTAAAGTTGTTAAAGGAGGTACAATCTCTTGGAACGGAAGTCCATACAGTGCTCAAGTTGATATAGAAGCAGTATATAATCTTAAAGCAAATCCCCGTGTATTTTTAGAAAATATCGCAACCAACAGAAAAATACCCGTTAATTTAATAACTAAATTTAGCGGAGAATTGTTCGATACTCAAAAAGAATTTGACATTCAAATTCCGAATTCGAGCACAGCAGTTAATTCAGAGTTAGCATTTAAACTGAATGATAATGATCAAAATAAAAAAATGCGTCAATTCTTTTCATTGTTGGTAACCAAAAGTTTTTTTAACGAAAATGAATTTACTTTTGATGGAACTTCTGCAATATCAGGGACAACTTCTGATGTAGTATCAGGCGTTTTATCGGATATTTTAAACAGTGAAGATGGTAAATTTCAAATAGGAGTAGATTATACAGCGGGCGATAAACGATCAGTTCTCAGTCAAAGAATAGATGACCAGGTTGATATTTCTGTAGATACACAAATTAATGATAGAATATTAATTAATGGTAAAATTGGAGTTCCAGTTGGCTCAAGAACACAAAATAATGTTATTGGTGAAATTAAAGTAGAATTTTTATTGAATGAAGAAGGTTCCTTGCGTTCAACAGTTTTTAACAGACAAAATGAAATTCAATATTTGGATGAAGAAGATGGATATACACAAGGAATCGGACTTTCATACCAAGTAGATTTTGATAGTTTTAATGAATTACTAGAAAAACTTCGATTAAAAAAGAAGAAAGAAGATGAAAGTGATAAAAATTTAGATAAAATAAAAGAGGCAATTCCGTCACGAAAAACTTTTGTAATTCCAAATAAAACTAAAATCGATACGTTAAGCAATAATAAATTTCCTCTTAAATGAAATGGATTTCGGATAAAAACTATGTAGTAATACTATTATTAGTAAGTATCATACTTTTTTTCTCGCATCTTGATGTTTTATTTACCAACATTATGGAGGCTCGTAATTTTATTGCAGCCAAAGAAATGGTAAACTATAATAATTGGTTGTTAACCACCATGAATTTGGAACCACGTTATGAAAAACCACCATTGCCAACGTGGTTGTCTGCAATTTCTGGTATGTTATTTGGTTTTAAAAGTTTGCTTGTAATGAGAGCACCTGCGGCTTTAAGTGGTGTTTTTTTAATTTTGATGTTTTATTTTTTATCGGTTTCATTACTTAAAGATAAAAAGCAATCATTTGTTAATACACTTATTTTAGCTACATCATTTTATATAATTTTTATTGCAAGAGATGGAACATGGGATGTGTTTACCCACTCATTTATGTTAGCAGCCATTTGGTTTTTATTTCAGTTTTTTGAAAGTGATGATAATCGTTGGAAAAATATTCTTATTGCAGCTATTTTTATTGGATTATCGTTTATGAGTAAAGGTCCAATAGGTATGTTTTCTCTACTGACACCTTTTCTAATTACTTATGCGATTATATATAAATTTAAAAACTTCAAAAATAAGTGGTTTCCATTGGTAATTGGGTTGTTGGTGATTTTATTAATGAGCAGCTGGTGGCCTTTATATATTTATTTTTCTGATACTTCTGCAGTTGAATATATTTCTGATAAAGAAGCAGATGCATGGACCAATAGACATGTTAGACCTTGGTATCATTACTGGAGTTTTCCAATTCAAACTGGTATTTGGGCTATTCCGGCTATCGTTTCATTAATATATCCATATCTAAAATCAAGAGTTGAAAATCTAAAAGTGTATCAATTTACATTAATTTGGACATTAGTAGGAGTATTATTATTATCTGTGGTTCCAGAAAAAAAAGAACGTTATTTAGT
>JAMPYA010000075.1 GCA_023700885.1 Flavobacteriaceae bacterium | reverse complement strand
TTTGCTACTGATTTTGGCTTATCAAAATTTGATGGAGTTTCCTTTAAAAATTACACGGTTGAAGATGGATTACCTGATAATGAAATTTTAAGAATATATAAAGATACAAAGCAAAGAATTTGGCTTTTAGGATTTAATGGAAAAATAGCATTTTTATTCAATAATTTGATTTATAATAATCAAAATACTGCTTTTATAAATCAAATAAAATTTGATTCATTTATAAAAAATATTTTTGAAGACAGTAAACAAAATATATGGTTATTAGATTCTAATAATAATATCTATAAATTAGATAACCATAACAAAGTAAGTAGATTTTACCTAAAAGTTTCAAAAGAAATAAATAATATGTTTTTTATAGAAAACAAAAACAATGATATACTAATAGCAACCTCAAAAACAATTTATAATATCAATAAAATATTTACTTGTAATTTTCTAAAATCTGATGTAAAGTGGGAAGAGTTGGAAACGCTAAACCATTTCAATAACAATCAAATAAAAAGAGTCGAGCAACATTTATCAAGTTCATTAAAAGATTTAGATAAAAACATTAATTCAATATATAGTAAGATTATAAATAAAGATAATATCAACCAAAATAACCTTCTCTTTAAAACTTATCTTTATGATCATAATTATTGGGTAACAGGACTTAATAAAGGAGCTTTTATTTTTAATAAAAATGATCAGTTAAAAAATCCAATTCCAATTCTTAAAGATTTTCAGACTACGAGAGCTTTTCAAGATCGTGAAAAAAACATTTGGGTTGGAACCATGTCTAACGGAGTGGTGCAATTTCCAGACAACAATACATTGAGTTATAGTTTTGAAAACGATGTTGATAATGACTTATATACAGTTGAGGTATTAAACAATCATGTTTTTGTAGGTAATAGTTATGGTAAAATTTTTGTACTCAAAGAAAAAACTTTAGTACATCAAAAAACCATAAAACTAGCTGATAAACTTTTTTTAGATAGAGCTAGAAACGGTAAAGTTTATAACAATGAATACCATTTCTTAAGTAGCGACAATTATATTATTGTTGATAATCAATTAAATGTTAGAAATATTATTAATAAAAAGGACTTAAAAGGTGAATGCGAAAATCAAAAAAGTTTTAAAGACTTGTCAATCGACACGAATTCAACGTTAATTTCTAATGCAGGAGGACTTTTTAAAATTAACCCTCAAACTAAAAAAACAGCATTAATTTATAATAAAAGAACAACTGCTGTATTAAAAAATAAAAATGATACTATTTGGTTTGGAAGTACTAATGGACTCCATTTAATCTATCAAAACAGGATTAAAAAACTTGATTTAAAAGATGATTTTAACGCTACAATTATCACCTCTCTTAAAGATTTTAATAATGGACTTCTAATTACAACAAATTCTAAAGGATTAGGGTTTTTAAAGAATGGTAAAATCTCTATTATTAATAAACAAAAGGGATTATTAAGCAATTCTATTAAATCTGTTTTTATTGCACCTAATAACGACCTATGGGTTTCCACAAATTATGGTTTAAATAAAATTAAAGTTGATAAATTTTTTAATCCAATTTCAATAGAATCTTACACCATTTCTGAAGGACTTAATACCAACGATGTAAGAAATTGTTTTGCTACTGATGAATTTGCATATGTAGCCACTTCTAAAGGACTCAATATAATTGATTTAAAATCTACCAAAAACACTTTTGAAGTTCCTACAGTTCATATAAATGAAATTATTTTAAATAATAAAATGATTCCTTTAGATGGAAATCAAGTATTTTCAAGTTCTAGCAATAATATTCAATTTAATTATGTTGGAATTTCATTTAAAAGTATTGGAAATATCAGTTATAAATACCGTTTAATTGGTTTAGAAAATGAGTGGATTTATACAAAAAATAATAGTGTAAGATACGCTGCTTTACCTTTTGGAAACTATACTTTTGAGCTAAAATCAATCACAAAAAACGGTATAGAAAGCACAGATAATTACAAATTTTCATTCAAAATTAAACGTCCGTTTTATCATACTTGGTTTTTTAGGATTTTTGTTGTTATTTTATTTGTTGGTGGATTAATTTTATGGTATTCTTCAAAAATTAATCAACTTAAAAAAGAAAAAGAAACAGAAGAGAAAATAAGCAATTTAAGATTTAAAGCTTTAAACGCACAGATGAATCCTCACTTTATCAATAATTTATTAACTATGATTATTGATTTAATTTCTAACAGAGAAAAAGAAAAAGCGGTTAATTATTTGTTTTCCTTTTCAAATTTGGTAAACTTAGTATTACAAACTACCAAAACAAATCTTATTTCATTGGAAAAAGAGTTGGATATTCTTAGATATTTTATTGAATTAAATTCTTTAAAATATAAAAACAAACTTATTTTCAATATCACGTTTAACGAAATTGAAAATGATGATCTATATGCTATTAAAATCCCTCCAATGATTATTCAGCCTATTGTTGAGAATTGTTTGAAACATGGATTAGAAAATGATCATCCAAATCCAACAATTAATTTAGCTATTTCTATTGAAAATGATGAATTTTTAATATGTACTATCACAGATAATGGTAAAGGAGTAACTTCTACTGAAAGCAAAAGTAAAGATGGTGGGGTTTCTCTTCATAATATTGATGAACGACTGATGTTAATGAATGAAAAAATAAGTTCTGAATCTTTTATTACAATATCAAATTTATCCGATGATTTCCCTAATTTAGCAGGAACAAAAGTAGAATTAAGAATTCCGCTGATTTATTTATAAAGATATGGTTCAAGCTATTATAATTGAAGATGAAATACATGCTTTTGATCATCTCAATAATATTATTATCAATAATTATTCCGATAAGATTAATATTATTGGAACAGCTGATAGTGTTAAATCTGGAATTGAATTAATAGAATTCAACAATCCTGAATTAGTATTTTTAGATATTCAAATTAACGGCGGAACCGGTTTTGATATTTTAAATCATTTTAACGAAAAAACTAATTTCGAAATTATTTTTACTACAGGTTTAATAGATTATAAAGAAAAAGCAATGGATTATTTTGCCTTCTATTATCTAAATAAACCTATACGTGAAAGTCAATTTATTGAAGTTATCGAAAAATATTTAAGCAGAAAAAGTCGATTTAATTTAGAAAATTACTTGGCTTTTAAGCATCAAGTTGAAAATGACAATAACACCATTGCCATACCTACTGGAGCAGGAGATTTTAAAATTTTGAAATTAGACAATATCACCTATTGCGAAGCAGAAGGCTCTTACACTACTTTTCACACCCTTGATAAAAAAACTTATTTAACTTCTCATAATCTTGCTAAATTTGAGAACTTATTAGCTCAATCTACTTTTAGCAGAATTCATCGTTCTACACTTTTAAACTTAAAACATGTTAAAGAGTATTCATCATCTGATGGGAAAGTAATTTTAACAAACGGTGAAACAATTAACGTTTCAACCAGAAATAAATCCGGATTTATTAAAATGTTAAAATTGATGAATTATTCTTTAGATTAATTTTGTTGTTTTTTCTTTAGAAACCAAACTCCTGCAAAAGTTAATAATCCGAATAAACCGATAGAAACTAAAGTAATTATATTTCCTTTTTTAATAACAGTTGGCTCAAATTTAAATTCAATAGTATGATTACCAGCATCAACTTTCATTCCTCTTAAAATATAATTTACTCTAATATGTGGTATTAATTTTCCGTCAACATAAGAATTCCAACCATTTTTGTAATACATTTCAGAAAATACAACTTGCTGCTCTGTTAAACTTTTGTATGAATATTTTAAATAATTAGGTTGATATTCAATTAATTGAATAGTTGCTAAAGAATCTGTTTCAGTATTATTTAATTGAATTTTATTTAAATCTTCTTGACGAATTACAGCGTTAGTTTTTGTATTTATTTTAGTTAAACCCATTATTTCCTGATTGGCATTTTGAACCACAACTAATGAATCTACAAACCATGCGTTACCATTAATTTCAGGATTTACAAGGACTTGAAGTTGACCGGCATCATCAGGAAAAATAATGTATTTTGTGTTTAACATATTCAATACTTCATCATTATTTTTAGCTATATGAAAATCATATAACTCTTGATATCTACCTGGTTTAGCTGCATGGTAACCTCCAATAGATTTATGAAAGTAAGATGTGCTTCCATCTGTCATAGGATTCACTGAAAAATTGGCAACTCTATAATATGAATTGTCTTTCAAAATTTCCTCATCAATTGGAGTTGGTTGAAATGGTTTTTCAACACGTTTTGCAGACACAAAACTATCTTTATTTACATAGTTTTTATCAATAGATATCATATCAACCAAAACTAAAAAAATGAAAATAACAATAACCCAATCTTTTTTAATTTTTTCTTTGATAAATAACCATAATGCAGCAGCTGATAAACTAACAAGCACAAAAGTTCTGAAACTATCAGCAGATAACATTGCCTTACGATCAGAAATCAATGCATCTGAAATCCCATTTAACATACTGTCAAAATAATCATCGTTTAAACCATTGAAAGTAAATAATGAGCTTCCAAAAAGAGCAAAGAAGAGTGCAATACCTCCTGTTATATAAAATGATTTTAACAGTGCTTTTTGCTTAATTTCTTTTGATTCATCCGTTTTTAAAAATTGATTCAACCCTAAAATAGCCAACAAAGGAATTGCTAATTCTACAATTACTTGTATGGAAGAAACTGCCCTAAATTTGTTGTATAATGGCACATTTTGGATAAAGAAATCGGTTAAAAAACTAAAGTTTTTACCCCAACTTAATAATAAAGCAACAATAATGGCGCCTACTAATCCTTTTTTAAGTGGTCCTTTTACCAAAAACAGACTTAATACAAACAAGAAAATGATTACAGCACCTATATAAGCCGGAGCGGCAACAATAGGCTGTGAACCCCAATAAGTGGGTGCATTTTTAACAAAATCACGTGCTTGAAGTGGATCAATTTTATCACTTAAAAAATGATTTAAATGAGAATCTTTATCTAACTTTTCATTATTGGCTCCACCTGTAAAACGAGGAATAAATAAATTAAAAGTTTCTATTATACCGTAACTGTATTCTGTTATATAATCATAATTTAAACCAGAAGTTACTTCTTTTGGTTTTCCATCCGGATTAATTGTCAATTCACTTTTACTTCGAGTACTAAAATCTGCGAACTCTTTTGTTGCCAATAAAGAGGTAGCATTGAGTCCTACAGCTAAAACTGCAGCAACAATTAGAACACTTATTGATTTAAAATATACTTGAAGTTCCTTGTTTTTGTATGCTTCAATCAGATAAAACAAACCAATAATAATTACTAAAAACATCAAATAATAAGTCATTTGAATATGACTGGCCTGAATTTCTAGCGCTAAGGCAAAAGTGGTAAGCAAGAATCCTAATAAATATTTCCTTTTAAAAGTTAATAAAATTCCGCCTAAAACTACTGGCATATAAGCAATTGCATGTGCTTTGGCATTGTGTCCAACCCCTAGAATTATAATTAAATAAGTAGAAAATCCGAAGGCTAAACTACCTAAAATAGCTAGTTTATATTCTACTTTCAGAACTGATAATAATATAAAAAATCCGAAGAAATAAAGAAAAAGATAGTCAGCCGGATGCGGTAAAAAACGAAGTAAACTATCCAGTTTTTTAACATAATCATGAGGATAATAAGTGCTTAACTGATAGGTTGGCATTCCTCCAAAAGCGGCATTAGTCCAATAGGGTTCAGCATCATTTGCTTTTCTATAATCAGCAACTTCTTTAGACATTCCAATAAATTGTTGAATATCACTTTGGAATATTTTTTTCCCCTCTAATACAGGATGAAAATAAACCAATGAAACTATTATAAAAGATGCAATAGCAATTAAATAAGGAATACTTTTTCTATAATTCATAGTTTTTTATAATTAATCAACTTCTTCGTAATCAATATATTCACCAACATTCTTATCTGTTTTTGAATGTTGTGGTTTTTTATCAATAACCGTTTCTCCTACCTTAGTTTCAGTTGAATTTTGATAATGTTTTTGTTGTTGATCTCGCATTCTTTGTTCGGCTTTGCGAACCATCTTTTTGAAAAGCATTGGAAAAAATATACGACCTAAAATTTTAAGAATATAATAAATCAATAAAACAATAAATAACCATCTCAATAAACCTATCATAAATAATGTGTATTTTAATTTAATATCAACCCCAAAATTAAGAATTTGCCGGCAACTTAAAACGATTAATCTTATAAAATCTTATATTTGACTACCAAACCTAAACATTTATGAAATAGCCATGTTTGCAAAAACACAATTGCGACGCAATCACTGAACACAGAAACAAATAAAATTTGGTGAAGTAAACTTTGATGAAAATATTTTAATCAAACTGGCGTATTCCATATGACATATAAAAAAACAAATAAAATATTCACATATGAAAAATTTAAGGATTGTTTTGTTTTTTCTTTTTTGCTCCACCAATTTAATGGCTCAATATACTGATATTATCAATTCAAACAGACCAAGCTTGTCTAAAAGTCCGTTTAGTGTTGGTACAGATGTGCTACAGTTTGAAACAGGTTTTTTTTATGAAGATCGCACTTTTACTCATTTTTCTGATGTTTCCTCTTTTGGGACCAATATTTCTATTAGATATGGTAAATTGATGGAAAAATTAGAATTTGTGGGAGATATTTCTTATAGATATGATGATGTTAAAAAAAACGTAATACAGATTCCGCAAAATTATAAATCATACGGTATCAGCAACTTAACTATCGGAGCTAAATATTTAATTTACAAACAAGCATACGATGACAAATCTACTGAAGTTAGGAGCTGGAAAAGAAGAATGGCTTTTGACTGGAAACGATTAATTCCATCTGTAGGAGTTTATGCAGGTGTCAATACCAATTTTGTGGGTCCAGATTATAAAGAATCAGGAATTACACCAAAAGTCGGAGTGTTATTACATAATGAATTCAATCCTCGTTTTATACTCGTAACCAATATTATAGGCGATAAAATTACCAATAAAGAAAAAGTAAATTATCAATATATTGTTACAGCAACTTATGTACTACATCCGGATTGGTCTGTTTTTGCAGAAAACGAAGGGAATTTTAATGATTATAGTGATGAGTTTTTTGCAGGGGTTGGCTTAGGTTATTTAGTAAATCAAAATTTACAACTCGATATATCTTATAGAACAGCTTTAAATGCTGATCTGAAAAATCCTACTTTTTCAGCAGGTTTCTCATGGCGTTTAGATAGACATCAAGATTCTTATACTGATTTAGAAAGCCCCGAAGAAGAAACCATCGAAATACAGCGCGAACCATTTTTTAAACGTATTTTTAAAAAACGATACAAAAAGAAAGAATTTTAAGAGGCTATGATTACCATCAAAGAAATTACTACTAAAAAGGATTTAAAAGCTTTTGTTAAATTTCCTTTTGAACTTTATAAAAAGAATCAATTTTGGGTTCCGCCGTTAATTAAAGATGAACTTGAGAGTTTTGATAAAAATCAAAATCCGGTATTTAAACACGCAATTGCTCATTTCCTACTGGCTTTTAAAGATGGAAAAATTGTTGGACGTGTAGCTGCAATTATTAATTGGACTGAGGTTAATGAACAGAAAATTAAAAAAATGCGCTTTGGATGGTTTGATGTTATTGATGATATAGAAGTTACTAAAGCATTATTAAATAAAGTTGCTGAAATAGGAAAAACCCACCAATTGGAATTTATGGAAGGTCCTGTTGGATTTTCAAATTTAGACAAAGTGGGAGTTCTTACAGAAGGCTTTGACCAATTAAGTACTGCTATTACTTGGTATAATCACGCTTATTATAAAGAACATTTAGAACAATTAGGATTTGTAAAAGCCAAAGAATGGATAGAAAGTTATTTTAGTATGAATGACGTACATCCTGAGAATTATCAGCGTATGTCGACTTTGTTAAAAGATCGGTATCAATTACACATTTTAAGTTTTAAAAACATTAAAGAACTGATGCCTTATGTAGATAAAATGTTTAAATTATTCAATACTTCTTATGCTAAATTATCATCTTTTGTACCAATTTCTGATGTTCAAATAGCCTATTTCAAAAAAAAATATATTGGTTTAATAGATCCTGAGTACATAAAATATGTAGCTGATAAAGATGGAAATTTATTAGCATTTGCCATTACCATGCCTAACTATGCCGAGGCACTTCAAAAAGCAAATGGAAATTTATTTCCCTTCGGATTTTATCATTTGTTAAAAGCGCGCAAGAAATCTAAAGAGGTTGTTTTTTACTTAATTGGTATTCATCCCGATTGGATAAACAAAGGACTTGTAGCCATAATTTTTGAAGAATTTTTTAAAGTATTTCAAAAGAGAGGTATCACTAAATTTATAAGAACTCCAGAATTGGAAGAAAATACAGCCATTCATTTGTTGTGGAAAAACTTTAATCCGATTATACACAAGCGCAGAAGAACTTACCGAAAAGATATTTAATATAAAACCTGAACATGCAACTATTTTACAATCCAACTTTAACAACTGAAACTAACGAATTTTGTTTTGATAAAACAGAAAGCAAGCATATTATTAGGGTTTTACGAAAAAAAGAAGGTGATGTTTTACACATCACAAACGGAAAAGGAATATTGTTTTCTGGTATAATTTCTTCAGCACTTGCAAGTCATTGTGTTGTAAAAATTGACCTCGTTGAACCTAAAACTAAACCCTGGAATTATTATTTACACCTTGCTATTGCTCCAACCAAAAACATAGACAGATTAGAATGGTTTCTAGAGAAAGCAACAGAAATTGGAATTGATGAGATTACACCCATCCTTTGTGCGCGATCTGAAAGAAAAGTGCTTAAAAATGATCGGTTAGAAAAAGTTTTAGAAAGTGCCATGAAACAATCACTCAAGTTTCAAATCCCTAAATTAAATGAATTACAAACCTTAAAATCATTTTTAAAAACAAAGCATGAAGGTCAATTATTTGTAGCACATTGTAATGAAACTGATCGAAAATCGTTTAAAAATGAGTTGTTAAAAAATCAAAAGGTTACCATTTTAATTGGCCCTGAAGGCGATTTTTCTCCCGAAGAAATTAAATTGGCAATTCAGCAAAAATTTATACCTGTAACTTTAGGTGAAAGCCGATTACGTACTGAAACAGCTGCTTTAGTTGCAACACAAAGCGTTGCTTTTTTTAATGAATAATTTGTAAGAAAAAAGATAAAAGACAAAAGATTTTTGAACGATGAGTTTAATTAATTCTTATTACACTGGTCTTTTATCTCTGATCTATATTCTTTAATCTACCTAACAATCGCTTCTTGTATAATTTTCTGAATTTTAGTTC
>JAMPYA010000074.1 GCA_023700885.1 Flavobacteriaceae bacterium | reverse complement strand
TTTGTGAACAACGGTTAATCCTTTACCTTCAAAACCTGCAAGTGCATTAGAAATGGCTGTTTTTAATTTTTTCATGGCTTCGTCTTTAGAAGCTATTAAACGTTCTAGTTCATTTATTCTATTTGAACGTGCATTCATTTCGCGTTGTAAACCTACCAAACGCTCGCTTTCTTCATTTAGTTCACGTTCTTTTTCTTCTAATTGAGCTAGCAATTGTTGATTTTTTTTAGCGTTTTCTGCTAAAGCTACTGAGCTTTGCGATGATAATAATCCATATGATTCAGTTAATTTATCAATCTCGCTCTGTAATAACGTAGTTTTGTTTTTAAGATGATCACGCTGCAATTCCATATCAAGCAAACTGTTTTTCAACTGTTTAATAGTTTCTTCTTGATTGGTTTTAAACTTAGATAGCGCCATGTTTTCATCGGTTAAAAGCATATTAGCTTTTCTTAGTTTATCATAATTATTTTCCAATTCAGTATAAACTTTTTTAGAAACACAAGATGTCATAAGACTAAGTGTAAGAACTGAAATTAAAATTCTTTTAACCATATTTTATATTTTTTAATTATTTTCTATTTCTATTACAACGGGACAATGGTCTGAATGTTTTGCTTCGGGTAAAATATAAGCTCTTTTTAATTTATTTTGAAGAGACTCACTTACTAAATTATAATCAATTCTCCATCCTTTATTGTTGTTTCGAGCATTTGCTCGGTAGCTCCACCAACTGTATTGATGTGGTTCTTTGTTAAACATGCGGAATGAATCTATAAATCCGCTTTTTATAAATTGATCGAGCCATTCGCGTTCTTCAGGTAAAAAACCGGAAACATTGGCATTTCTTATTGGATCATGAATATCTATAGCTTTGTGACAAATATTATAATCGCCACAAATTATTAAATTGGGAACTGTTTTTTTAAGTTGATTGATGTATTGCTGAAAATCTGCCATATATTTTAGCTTAAAATCCAGTCGATGTCCGTTGGTACCTGATGGCAGGTACATACTCATTACGGAAAAATTATCAAAATCCACTCGAAGATTTCTTCCTTCAAAATCCATATAATCGATTCCGGTTCCGTAAACGATTTTTTGGGGTTCTATTTTAGATAGGATTGCCACTCCGCTATATCCTTTTTTATCAGCAGAAAACCAATAATTGTGCGGATATAATTCTTTAAACAATGTTAAGTCTAATTGTTCTTTTTGAGCTTTCGTTTCTTGTAAACAAATTACATCAGCATTGGTGGCTTTTGCCCAATCTAAAAAACCTTTAGTTAGTGCTGCTCTAATTCCGTTGACGTTGTAAGATATTATTTTCATTTTTTTGTTTGTAATCTTGGTATTTGGTATCAAGTATCTAGATAAATTAAAACTTTACACCTTAAACTTTTCATTTTTAATTTTTAATTATAATACCATTTCAGGAATATCTCCTTCTATTATTAAAGTACCTTCGGTCGCATTTTTAATTTGCTGAACCGAAACTCCGGGAGCTCTTTCTATTAATTTAAATCCATCATTGGTAACTTCTAAAACTGCTAAATCAGTCACCACTTTTTTAACACATTTTACACCTGTTAATGGCAAAGTACATCTTTTTAATATTTTAGATTCTCCTTTTTTGTTAGTGTGCATCATGGCAACGATAATATTTTCTGCAGATGATACTAAATCCATAGCTCCACCCATTCCTTTAACCATATATCCAGGGATTTTCCAATTGGCGATATCGCCATTTTCAGCAACTTCCATGGCGCCTAAAACGGTGAGTTGCACATGTTGACCACGAATCATAGCAAAACTTAAAGCAGAATCAAAAATGGAAGCACCCTCTAAAAGGGTGACTGTTTGTTTTCCGGCATTAATTAAATCTGCATCTTCTTCGCCTTCATATGGGAAAGGTCCCATTCCTAAGATTCCATTTTCACTTTGAAATTCTACATTAATTCCTTTTGGAATATAATTAGCAACTAATGTTGGTATTCCTATTCCTAAGTTTACATACCATCCATCTTGTAGTTCTTGGGCGATGCGTTTTGCGATTCCAATTTTATCTAGTGCCATGATATTAAGATTTTTGTCTTACCGTTCGTTGTTCTATTCTTTTTTCATAATCTTTCCCTTGAAATATTCTTTGTACAAATATTCCGGGAGTATGAATTTCATTCGGATTTAACTCGCCAGCTTCAAGCAATTCCTCGACTTCAGCAACGGTTATTTTTCCTGCCATTGCCATCATTGGGTTAAAATTTCTAGCCGTTCCTTTAAAAATTAAATTCCCGGCAGTATCACCTTTCCACGCTTTTACAAAAGCAAAATCAGCCTCAAAAGCATGTTCTAAAATGTGCATTTTTCCGTTAAAATCGCGCGTTTCTTTTCCTTCAGCTACTTCTGTTCCATATCCTGCAGGTGTGTAAAAAGCAGGGATTCCAGCGCCTGCTGCTCTACATCTTTCAGCTAATGTTCCTTGGGGAATTAAATCTACTTCTAACTCACCACTTAACATTTGACGTTCAAATTCATCATTTTCACCCACATAGGATGAAATCATTTTTTTAATTTGTTTTTTCTTTAATAATAATCCTAATCCAAAATCATCAACACCCGCATTATTTGAAATACAAGTAAGATTTTTAACGCCTAATTTTACTAACTCAGAAATAGAATTTTCTGGAATTCCACATAAACCAAATCCACCTAACATCAAAGTCATTCCATCTTTAACGCCAATTAGGGCTTCTTGAACATTATTAACCGTTTTATTGATCATAAGATTTTATTTAAAATTCAATTTTGGTATTTACTTTTTTCACACCCAATTCGTCATCCTCATTGGCTCCTTCTGGTTGATTACAATCTAAATTTTCAGATAAATTAGTTGGCCTTTCAAAAGCTTCCTTACTTAGATTTATAGTGCTGTCTTCATAACATTTCTTATAAAATAACGCCCAAATTGGTAATGCCATAGTGGCTCCTTGTCCGCGACTTATTCCATAAAAATGTGCAGCTCTATCTTCACATCCAACCCAAACACCTGTTGCTAAATTTGGCACCATTCCCATAAACCAACCGTCAGATTGATTTTGAGTGGTTCCTGTTTTACCGGCAATTGGATTGGTAAATTTATACGGATAGCCTGTTACCATGTTATCTGGATAACCGCCACTACCACCTCTTAATCTAACTCCAGACCCGTATAGTGTTACGCCTTCTAATAAATTAAGAATTAAATAGGCTGATTCTTCGTCCATAACCTCTCTTGTTTTTGGAGTGAACTCTTGTAAGACTAATCCATTTTTATCTTCAATTCTTAAAATCATCATTTGCTCAACTCTTAATCCTTTATTGGCAAAAGTAGCATAAGCTCCTGCTAATTCAAATAAACTTAAATCCAGCGCTCCTAAAGCAATGGAAGGATTAGGTTCAATTTCAGTTTCAATACCAGCGCTTTTAGCTAAACGCGCAACTGTAATTGGAGATACTTTGTCTATTAATCGAGCAGAAACCACGTTTAAAGAATTAGCAAGTGCTTGTTTTAAAGTATACTCTCCGCCATATTCATTATTAGAGTTTTTTGGCGTCCAATCTTCAGGCATTCCATATTTTTCCTTAGGAATTGTAAAGGGTGTATTGGGTAATTTGTCACAAGGTGACATGTGTAACTGATTAATTGCAGAGGCGTAAACAAATGGCTTAAATGTAGAACCTACTTGTCTTTTACCCAACTTTACATGATCGTATTGAAAATGCTTGTAATTTGTACCTCCTACCCATGCTTTCACATGACCGGTTTGTGGTTCTATAGCAATTAATCCCGATTGTAAAAAATGCTTGTAATATCGAATTGAATCGTAAGGCGTCATAATGGTATCAATATCTCCTTTCCAAGAAAAAACTCTCATAGGTGTTTTAACCTTAAAAGAAGCTTTTATTTCATCTTCAGAATTTCCATTTTGTTTCATTCTATACCAACGATCAGATCTTTTCATAGACTGCTCCATGGTATAATCAATCTCGCTTTGCGTTACATCATAAAATGGAGCTATTTTATTTTTCTTGTGTTCTTTAAAAAATATTCTTTGCAAATTAGATATATGCTCTTGCGTTGCTTCCTCAGCATATCGCTGCATTCTAGAATCTATTGTTACATAGATTTTTAATCCATCACGATATAAATTATATTCACTTCCATCTTGTTTTGGATTTTCTTTTATCCATGTTTTCATATAATCGCGCACATATTCTCTAAAATAGGTTGCAATTCCTTCGGCAGTATCTTCTTTGTTGATGTTTAAGTTGAGTGGTAATTGTTTTAATGAATCGCGTTCTTGTTTATTGATAAAATCATTTCGATACATTTGAATAAATACTTGATTTCTACGCGACATCACCATTTCGCTTCTTCTGATTGGATTATAGAGCGATGAATTTTTTAACATTCCTACCAACATGGCAGATTCATGCAGTTCAAGATCGATGGGTTCTTTTCCAAAATAGATTCTAGCTGCAGACCTTATTCCAACGGCATTGTAATTAAAATCGTATTTATTAAAATACATCACCAAAATTTCTTGTTTGGTGTATTGAGTTTCTAATCTAATGGCAATTACCCATTCTTTAATTTTTTGAAAAACACGCGTTACAATATTTCCAGATGCTTTTTTGGTAAATAAATTTTTGGCTAATTGTTGGGTAATTGTACTTGCGCCACCGCCTTTTCCTAACATTACTACCGCTCTTAAAGTACCTCTAGCGTCAATACCTGAATGATTATAAAATCGCTCATCTTCGGTTGCAATTAATGCATCTATTAAATGCTGAGGTAAATCTTGGTATTGAATTGGTGTTCTGTTTTCATGGAAGAATTTTCCTAGGGTTTTTCCATCAATAGAAATTACTTCTGAGGCTAAATTATTTTCAGGATTTTCAAGTTCCTCAAAAGTTGGAAGTTTGCCAAAAACATTTAATGATGCTAAGAGAAAAATTAGGATTATGGATAAAATACCTCCAAAAATGAGTGTCCAAAACCATTTTATGTATTTTTTAAACTCTTTATTTTGATTTGTTTTGAGTAGCATATGGTGCTTTAAAATTTTATTTTTTTACTGATTCTATTCTTAAACCTACCGATGTAATTCCTTCTAAAGATGCTATTCCATCGGTTTCTTTGCCTTTGCGCATTGCATGAATTATTTTAATATCATAATTGCCGCTTTTTGGAAAAATATAATTCTCTTTAAAAAAAAGTTTATTCTCTTTTAAATCAGAAAAGCCGTTTCCAAGCCATTTCCCGGTAGCATCAGTCATTTCATATTCTAAAGTATCAATAGTAGCATACTTATTTGGCGCCAATATTTCTGTGATAATAAATACATTGCTATACTTATAGTCATTATTATTTCTAATATTTATAAACAAATTTTGAGTAGAAATAGTATCTGATACATTTAAATTAAATGTAATTGTATCATCTTTTTGCCAGTTACTGTCTTCAATAGATACATATTCATCAAATATTCTATTTGAATCGCATGAAATTAATAAGGATAAAAATCCTATAAAAAAGAATATTTTACTCATTATTACTTTTTCTATCTTGTTTTTTGACAACTATTTTCTTTTTATTTTGAGGTTGATTTGTTGTTTTTGTGTTTGATTGTTCTTTGTTTTCTGTGGGTCTTTTACCTTTATTTTTCTTTTTATTAGGTTTATTTTTCTTTGATGTTTTTTCAAATCGATCAATACTATCTTGCATTACTCCATCATCTATGGGGGTGGTTTTGCGCTCTTCTAACTCAGATTCAAAATCTTCTAAAGAAATATTAGTAATATTATTCTTATTTTGTTCAACAACAGTAGATACTTGCTCTTTGGTTAATTTAACTAATTTTCCAACTCCTTCATTATTCTTTAAATAATACCACATTAGTCCTTTAAAAATATCCATCTTAACAAACTCGGCATCTCCTTTATCTGTTCTAAGTTTCACTTCTTGAGTAGGGAAATCTTTAAGTGCATCTAAATAAGAATCGAGTTCGTAATTTAAACAGCATTTTAACTTGCCACATTGTCCGGCTAATTTTTGTGGATTTAAAGAAAGTTGTTGATAACGTGCTGCGGTAGTGTTTACTTTTCTGAAATCATTAAGCCAAGTAGAGCAACAAAGTTCACGGCCACAAGATCCAACTCCACCAAGACGTGCTGCTTCTTGCCGCAAACCAACTTGTTTCATTTCTACTCTAATGCCAAAAGTGGTAGCAAATTCTCTAATTAATTGTCTAAAATCTACTCTATCATCTGCTGTATAATAAAAAGTGGCTTTTGTTCCATCACCTTGATATTCAACATCAGAAAGTTTCATTTTTAACTTTAGGTTGGTTATAAACTCCCTTCCTTTACTTTGAGTTTCAACTTCTTTACTTCTTGCTTCTTCCCAAACTTCAATATCTTTTTGAGTAGCTTTTCGATATACTTTTTTGATTTCTTCGCTATCAATTTCTATTTTATTTTTTTTTAATTGAAGCTTTACTAACTCTCCAACTAAAGTTACCCCACCAATATCATGACCGGGAGAAGCCTCTACAGCAATTATATCTCCAACTGAAAGTGTTAAATTGGAACTATTTTTAAAATAGCCTTTTCTGCCATTTTTAAATCTAACTTCAACAATATCAAAAGGTGTAAAATGTGCCGGATAAGTCATATTTGACAGCCAATCATACACATTTTTTTTATTACAACTGCAACCGCTACCACCTGTAGAACAGCCAGCGCCATTGTTTGAAGTATTTGATGTTGATTTATTATTAAAAGAGCACGTTTTACAGCCCATAAAATTTCTATTTAAATATCTATTAACATATTAAATCTGAGATGGAAACTTGTTTTTTAGTTGCCCACACCCCAAAATGGTAAAGATAATTAATCTGAGTTAATCAACTGCTCTTATAAAAATATTTTACGTTTGTTTAACACTTATAATTTTGGTTGGACACGCTTCTGAAGCTTTAAGAGTGGCTTCTAAAATATTCTCATCGGCTAATTTAATGGTATGAAACCCTTTTTTTTCAACCGAATGTAATAAAACAGCTTTCCCGTCTTTTTTAGACATTTGAAATTGTGCCGGAGCTAACTCAACACAATAGTTACAGCCAATACATTTTGGGCGCTGAAGGGTGATGATAATCATTTTTTAGTAGTTAAACTTTAGTATTGAGTATTGAGAAAATGTTTAAATGTTAAATGTTTGTAAAGTAAAAAAGTGTGAATTAAGCAAAAGATATTTTCATTTTTAATCCCATCCTAAATCCCTCCCATTAGGAAGGACTTTTTTTGATTTTCTGCATTTCACTCTTGATTTTTGGCTAATTCCTATTCCCTAATTTCTAATTCCTCATCAAGAATTCTCTACTATTTTGTATAATTTATCTGAAGGTCTTATTCTGAAAGGAAATTTTATAGTGATTAAATCTCCTTTTTGTGCTTTTTCTCCTTTTTGATCATTTACAAACATTTCTTCAACTATCAATTCTTGCGCTCCAGTTGTTGGACCAGTGATTAAAATGGTATCACCAACTTTTAGATCATAGGCTTCCATTTTAAATTCACCTATCATAGCTTTTGGATAAAAGTGCATTCCTTTTGCAATATAAACTTTTTTCTGAGTAGCTTGTGAACCCGGACCATCACTCCATGCTCCTAATTTTTGACCTAAATAATAGCCGCTCCAAAACCCGCGATTATAAACTTTTTCTAATTCATTCATCCAATCATTTACTTTTTCTTTAGAGTAAGTTCCGTCTTCTAAACTATCAATGGCCTCTCGATAACATTTTACAACTTTGGCAACATATTCCGGCGCTCTTCCCCTTCCTTCTAATTTTAGAACTTTAACACCCGCATCTTTTATTTTATCCAAGAAATCAATAGTACATAAATCTTGTGGGGACATGATATATTCATTATCAATTTCCATTTCAAATCCAGTTTCTTGATCGATTACTTTATACGGTTTTCTACAATTTTGCTTACATGCCCCACGATTTGCAGAGGAGTTAAAAGCATGTAAACTCATATAACATTTGCCTGAAACGGCCATACATAAAGCTCCATGACCAAAAATTTCGATTTCAATCAAATTTCCAGAGGGGCCTTTAATTTGATCTTTAACTATCTGCTCATAAATTTTCTTTACTTGTCTCAAACTCAACTCTCTACTCAATACAATAGTATCAGCAAACATCGCATAAAATTTAGCAGTCTCAATATTGGTAATATTGATTTGGGTTGATATATGTACTTCGATTCCCAAACTTCTTGCAACCATAATAACCGCCTGATCCATCGCAATTACAGCCGTAATATCTGCTTCTTTTGCTTTTTGTAATAGTGTTTTTATGATGGTTAAATCGTGATCGTAAATAATTGTATTTAAAGTCAGATAAGTTCGAACGCCTTTTTCTTTACACCTTCTTGAAATTTCAGGCAAATCATTCATTTCAAAATTGATACTTGCTCGGGCTCTCATGTTAAGCTGTTCTACTCCAAAATAAACCGAATCACAACCGTTATCAAGCGCTGCTTGAAGCGATTCAAAGTTTCCGGCTGGTGCCATTAATTCTATTTTTCCGTCTTTCGTCATTTTTTCAAAAAATTAATTAGTGGGCAAAAGTACAAAAATTGAAGGTTTTTTATCAACTTTGCGCTTTAAAACAATTAATTAAGAATAAAATATGAAATAGCCATGTTTGCAAAAACACAATTGCAAAGCAATCACTGAACACTGAAACAAATAAAATTTAGTGAAGTAAACTTTGATGAAAATATTTTAATCAAACTGGCGTATTCCATATGACACATAAAAAAACAAATAAAATATTCACATATGAAAATTGCAGTTGTTGGCGCTACAGGTTTGGTTGGAAATGTAATGTTACAAATTTTGGCCGAAAGAAACTTTCTAGTTACAGAATTAATCCCGGTTGCTTCTGAAAAATCAATCGGTAAAAGTGTACATTTTAAGGGAATTGATTATAAGATTGTTGGACTACAACAAGCCATCACGTTAAAACCTCAGATAGCTATTTTTTCTGCGGGCGGACAAACTTCTTTAGAATGGGCTCCAAAATTTGCAGAGGCAGGAATTACCGTTATAGATAATTCATCTGCATGGAGAATGGATCCAACTAAAAAATTAGTAGTTCCAGAAATTAACGCATCAGAATTAACAAAAACCGATAAAATAATTGCCAATCCGAATTGTTCAACCATTCAATTAGTAATGGCATTAAATCCACTTCATAAAAAGTATTCAATCAAAAGAGTAGTGGTTTCAACCTATCAATCGGTAACAGGCACCGGAGTTAAAGCGGTTAAACAGTTAGAGAATGAATATATTGGTGTAAAAGGAGAAATGGCTTATAAATACCAAATTCACAGAAATGCTATACCTCAATGTGATGTTTTTGA
>JAMPYA010000073.1 GCA_023700885.1 Flavobacteriaceae bacterium | reverse complement strand
TTAATTCAAATCCAGAAAAGTCTTTATCAAATAAACCTATGATGGGTTTACTAATATCAACTCCTAATCTTAAACTATAGGGTTTTTTAACTTTTAAACTATCGGTTTTTTGAGCAAAAACGTTGTTTCCAATTGATAGTAAAAAAAGACTAGTGCATAATATAAATATGTGCGTTTTTTTCATTTTCAATTGTAGGATTTATAATTATCATTTGTTTTATCCAATTAGCAGTTGGTTTGGATGCTATTATATTTTGAAATACCGTTTTATAACCACATGATTTTGAGACAAATATCTCATTTCTTTGATAAGTATACGTAATTTCATCAACTAAATTAGCGGATGAAAATTTATAAATTGTTTGATTATCAGCTGTATTGAGCGGAATAGAAATAGAATCTAAAGTTTTATTTTTAATGATGCTGTCTTTTCCATTTATCCATACATTTAAATTTGTTGCTGTTTTTTTAACAGTCGGATTAGCAGCATCATAAAAACGAATGATTAATTGTGGAGTAGTGGGTTCTAAACAAATATCATCTACTTCACAACTTAAGATACTTACTGTGAATCCGATTAATAATAAAATGTACAATTTTTTCATATGTAGATATTTTATTTTTTTTCATTTGTCATATGGAATTGTTCATTCCTTATTTATTTTCTTTTTGGTATTCACGAACTAACGTTTCGCCAGCTTGATGAATATTTTCATTCGTATTTGTGTTTTTGCAAACATGGCTATTTCATAATTTGTTATCTCAATTCCAAAAGTACAACATTTTCTACATGATGTGTTTGTGGAAACATATCAACGGCTTGAGTTTTTGTTATTTTGTACAAATCATTCATCAATGCTAAATCACGCGCTTGTGTTGCTGAATTACAGCTAACATAAACTATTTTTACGGGTTTTACAGAGAGAATTTGTTCAACTACATCTTTATGCATACCATCTCTTGGCGGATCGGTAATTATAACGTCTGGCAAACCATTTTGTTGGATAAAATCACTAGAAAAAACTGATTTCATATCTCCAACAAAAAAATCAACATTGTTAATATTGTTATTTTGAGCATTGAATTTGGCATCTGTAATAGCTTCAGGAACCGATTCTATTCCGACAACTTTTTTAGCTTTTTTGGCAATAAATTGAGCTATAGTTCCGGTACCAGT
The DNA here is from genome assembly GCA_023700885.1 of Flavobacteriaceae bacterium. Lineage (GTDB taxonomy): Bacteria > Bacteroidota > Bacteroidia > Flavobacteriales > Flavobacteriaceae > JAGXRT01. The sequence goes on along the minus strand of JAMPYA010000073.1, from coordinate 8,450 downwards.
GTATAAATCATAAACTAATTCATCTCCTTTTAAACTGGCAAAATCACGTGTAATCTTGTATAATTCATATGCCTGATTTGAATTGGTTTGATAAAATGATTTGGCATTTATTTTAAATTTTAAACCTTCCATTGTTTCATAAATATGATCTCGACCGTTAAATAAAATTACATCTTGATCATAAATAGTGTCATTTTGTTTGTTGTTTACAATGTATTGCAATGAAGTAATTTCTGGAAACTGATTTTTTAAAGCTTCCATTACCAAATTAATTTGAGTTTTATCATTTTGAAAAAACTGCACCACTACCATTATTTCATCTAATGAAGAAATACGAATCAATAAAGTTCGCATCATTCCATCCATTGTTTTAGGATTAAAAAAGGTGATTTGATGATCAATGGCAAATTGCTTTGTAAAATTACGAATGGCGTTTGAAGGTTCTCTTTGAAGGTGACAAAATTCAATATCTAAAATTTTATCCCACATCCCGGCAATATGAAATCCGCAAGCATGACGATTTTCAATTTCATCTGTCTTTCCTATTTCTTCATAGGTTAACCATCTATTACTAGAAAAAGAAAATTCCATTTTATTGCGATAATAGTATGGATCTTTTGCTCCAAAAATTGGTGTAATTTCTGGTAATTCTAAATGTCCAATTCTAATTAAATTATTAACAACTTCATTTTGTTTATATGCTAATTGATGAGGATATTGAAGGTTTTGCCATTTGCAACCACCACAAACCTCAAAATGTTTACAAATTGGAGTATCTCGTTGATCTGAAAGGTGATGATATTTGATAACTTTTCCTTCGTAATATGATTTTCGTTGTCTGCCTGTTTGTATATCAACAACATCTCCAGGTACAGCATTTGTTAAAAAAATAACTCGGCCATCTGGAGCCTTAGCAATTGATTTTCCTTGCGAACCAACATCAACAACCGTGATATTTTCAAAAATTTTATGATTTGTTTTTTTTCTAGACATGGCGCAAAGATAAGATTTTCAACAAAAAAAGCACTCAAATAAGAGTGCTTTAATGATATAATTTTGATGATATTATTTATTGTACAGAAAGCATATATTTTTCAATTGCTTTAAGTTCAGCATCTGTTAAATCTTTTACAAAACTATCTAAATTTGCTTTCATAATTGCAACCTGACCCGGATCAGTGTCAACAATTGGACTTAATTCTCCTTTTAAAAATGATACAATACTGGCGTTATTTTCACCGTATATTTTATTGATATCTTTTATAGATGGTCCAATTAGTTTTACATCTGGCTGATGGCAAGTAGCGCAAGTTTTAGAAGTAAATAATTCTTTTCCATCTTCAACTGTTAATTCAGTAATTATTTCTGATTTGGGTTCCTCTTTCTTTTTGTCACCACAACTAATTGTGATTAAAGAAATAATAGCAAGCATTAAAATTGTTTTTTTCATTTTTTTATTGATTTGTTTCCTCAAATTTACGAAAAGTAGCATGTTTTGAATCAACAAAAAATAATATTTCATTATCAATTCATAGTCTAATTCTATGGCAATATAAAATACTTTTGTTACTTTGCATTCATTAAGGATGATTTCTCTCCATAAAGCAGGAATTGCTAATTATTTTTATTTAAATTTTAACTTTATGATTACTACAGATCAATTTTCTTCACAAAAATTAATTGATTTAGAAGATCAATATGGCGCACATAATTATCACCCGTTACCTGTAGTTTTAACTAGGGGAGAAGGCGTTTATGTTTGGGATGTTGATGGTAAACGATATTATGATTTTTTATCAGCATACTCGGCTATAAATCAAGGACATGGACATCCTAAAATCATCAATAGTTTAATAAATCAAGCACAAAAGTTAACACTAACTTCTAGGGCTTTTTATAATGATATGTTAGGTAAATATGAGGAATATGTAACAAATTATTTTGGTTTTGATAAGGTGTTGCCTATGAATACAGGAGCTGAAGCTGTTGAGACCGCTATTAAATTAACTCGTAAATGGGCTTATGAAAAGAAAGGTGTAGATGAAAATCAAGCTCAAATAATTGTTTGTGAAAATAATTTTCATGGACGAACAACAACAATTGTATCATTTTCTTCTGATGCTTTAGCCCAAAATAATTTTGGTCCTTTTACTCCGGGATTTATCAAAATACCCTATAATGATATTGATGCTTTAGAACAGGTTTTATCAACAAATAAAAACATAGCCGGATTTTTAGTAGAACCAATACAGGGAGAAGCAGGAGTTTTTGTCCCTTTTGAAGGATATTTAGAAAAAGCAAAAAATTTATGTAAAAAGCATAATGTTTTATTTATTGCTGATGAAGTGCAAACAGGAATTGCTCGTACCGGAAAGTTATTGGCTGTTGACCATGAAAATGTTAAACCAGATGTGCTTATTTTAGGTAAAGCGCTTTCGGGTGGTGTTTATCCTGTTTCTGCCGTTTTAGCTAATAATGATATTATGGATGTCATAAAACCCGGACAACATGGTTCTACTTTTGGTGGAAATCCAATTGCTGCAGCTGTTGCCATTGCTGCATTAGAAGTTGTTAAGGATGAGGAACTAGCTAAAAATGCAGAATTATTGGGAAAATTATTCCGTAATGAAATGAATAAGCTCATCGAGAAAACAGATTTAATTTCACTTGTTAGAGGTAAAGGATTGCTAAATGCAATTGTTATAAACGATACAGACGAGAGTAATACTGCCTGGGAAATTTGTATCAAATTAAGAGATAATGGCTTGTTGGCCAAACCAACTCATGGAAATATTATCCGATTTGCTCCACCTTTGGTTATGAACGAATCGCAATTAATGGACTGTGTCTCTATTATAAATAAAACTATTTTAGAATTTGACAAATAAAAAAAAGCGACTCCTTGGTCGCTTTTTTTATTAACTCTTAGGTTTTCTGCTTCTAAACCCAGCTCTATTACTTTCTTTGTTACCATCACCTTGATTTCTGTCTCCAGAAAACTTTGGTTTTTCGACTCCGCGATTTCTATCTCCTGAGAATTTTGGTTTGTCATTACTTCCTCGACTTCTATCTTCACCAATTCTTCTTTCACGAGAATAGCTAGGTTTGTCATCGCTATTTTTTCTGTCGCTAGTAAATTTTGGTTTGTATCCTCCACGATCGCCTCTATCATTGCCGCTACTTCTATCACCAGAAAAGCTGGTTTTATCTCGAAGTATTTTTTCATCTCTTCTGCCTCTATCTCTACCTCCTGAAGATCTGCCTCTATCACTTCTACTTTTCTTAGGAGTAGTTGTTATTTCAACATTTATTCTTCTACCGTTAAAGGTGGCATTGCTTAATTTGCTTATAGTATCATCAGTATATTCTTTATCAGCTTCAAAAAATGAAAAAGAATCTAAGATATCAATTTGACCAATTTCTAGATTTTTGGCAATATTTTGATCATTAATTAAACCAATTAATTTTGCTGGATTGATATTATCTTTCTTTCCTAGGTTGATGAAATATCGTGTAAAATTTTCATCTGTAAATTTTTCATTTCTGCTCGAATCTTTATCGCGTGAAGATGTTGTTTTGTTTAAATCTTCAGCATCTTCATAATAACTTAAGAATGAATTAAACTCAATAGATACAAATTTTTTAATTAATTCTTCTCTATCTAAAGAAGCTAATTTTTCATAAATTATATCTAAATATTCAGCTATTTGTTCATCATTTACTGCTACAGCTTTTACTTTATCAATTAGTTTAAACAATTGTTTTTCACAAATTTCTTTACCGTGTGGAATTTGTTTTTGCTCAAATTTCTTACCAATTACTCTTTGTATATCTTGTACTTTTCTTCCTTCTTTTACATTGATAATTGAAACTGAACAACCAATTTTGCCCGCTCTGCCGGTTCTACCACTTCTATGTGTGTAAACCTCACTTTGATCAGGAAGTTTATAATTAATAACGTGGGTTAAATCATTAACATCTAAACCACGAGCAGCAACATCAGTAGCTACTAAAAGTTGAATAGTTTTATTTCTAAATTTTTGCATCACTAAATCACGTTGGTTTTGTGATAAATCTCCGTGTAAAGAATCAGCACTATACCCATCAGCAATTAATAAATCTGCAATATTTTGTGTTTCCATTCTAGTTCTACAGAAAATAATTCCATAAATATCAGGATTAACATCGGCAATTCTTTTAAGTGCAGCATATCTGTTTTTTTCGGCAACTACATAATATTCATGGTTAACATTAGCGGTTCCAACATTTACTTTTCCTGCACTTACTTCAAGTGGTTTATTCATGTAATTCTTAGCAATATTGTGCACTTCTTGCGGAAAAGTTGCTGAGAATAGTAAGGTTTGTTTTTCTTTTGGTGTTTCTTCTAAAATACGGTCTAATTCATCTTTGAAACCCATATTTAACATTTCATCTGCTTCATCAAGAACTAACCATTTTATTTGAGATAAATCAATTTGTCTTCTTTTGATTAAATCAACGGTTCGTCCTGGTGTTCCAACTAAGATTTGAGCTCCTCTTTTAAGACCACGTATTTGAGTGTCAATACTTGCTCCGCCATAAATGGTTAAAGCTCTAAAATTGGGTAAAAATTTAGCGTATTCTTCAATATTTTTGGTAATTTGAATCGCTAATTCGCGTGTAGGAGCTAATATAATAGCTTGTGTTTTTGTGTTTTGTAAATCAATATTTTGTAATATTGGTAAACTAAATGCGGCAGTTTTTCCTGTGCCGGTTTGTGCAAAAGCTTTTAAATCTTGATTAGATTCTAAAAGTTGCGGAATTGCTTTCTCCTGAATTGGTGTTGGACTAACATATCCTAATTCAGCTAAAGCCTTTAAAATTTCTGGTTTGAGTGAAAACTCTGTAAAATTGATCATGTATAATTAATAGATTAACAAATACTTATAAAAAAGTAACTTTAACATTATAAAGTTTGCAAATTTACAATTTATTTTCTGAACAGTAAGAGGATATTACTTTTTTTCTAAATCTGCTATAAGTTGATTAAAATGTTTTGAAGCTAAAAAAGTGAAGCTATTTTCTACAATTCCGTTTTTATTGATAAGTACTGCTCTTGGAAAATTACTGCTAATATGTTTTTTGCCAAAACTATTATCGGGAAGAAAATATTGATTATTTAAAGGTAAGTTTTTAGTCTTATCAATAGAAGCTTTACTAGAATTGGTGTTAATACCTATAAAAAGAATAGAAGGAAAGTGCGTTTCTAAAAAATTAATTCTTGAAATTAGATATTCTTCAGACATGGAATCTGGTGCCCAAAAATAAATTACGGTATTTCTGTTTGAAATAAGAGAATTGATGTATTTTAATTTATTCTGAGAATCTATTATTACAAAATCTTTAAATAAATCATTATTAGTAAGAGAACTAGAGTCATCATATAATTTAGAAATTCTTAATTTATCTTCTTTGCTACTAGAATTATTGTAGTAAAATTCTAATTCATCATCATGAAACTTACAATGAGAATTTTTAAGAAAACTCTCCATAATGGTTTGTTTTAATAATAAATCTTTAATTGCTTTATTACTTGATTGTTCAACAATTATTTTAAGAGCAATTAATGAAATATTTTGATTTAGAGTATCCTTTTCTTTAATCTGTGTAGCCTTGTTAAATACTAAACTATTAAGATAATTTTGGTATGAATGATATTGAATTAACGTAGAATCATTTAAATTTATTTTCTTTCTGTAATTGTAAAACTGTTTGTCAAGTATTGGATATTTATCTAAATTCAATAATATCTTATGACCATAGGCATAATTTTCTTTCTTTCTAAAAGTGGGTAAATAAATGCTGGCATTAGCTATATTTAAAAAACCTTCAGAAATATTTTGATTTGTTTTTTTAAATTTTAAGAATAGCTTTTCTTTTGAAGTAATAGAAGAATCAATTTTTTTACTAAATGATTGAGCATCTAATTGATAAAAAGGATAAAACTTAGCATCTTCTATCTCGTTGATAACAAATAAATTAATAAGAAAATTGTTTTTTTCAGCTCCTTTTCCGCTAAACATCATAGTTTCATCAAAATCCCATGTATTAAATCTAACTAAAACACTATCATTTGGCTGCAAATATAAATATTGAAACTCATTGCCATGTCTAAAATAAAACAGACTTTCTTTATCTAAATTAAATTTTAGTAAAAATTTATGTTCCTTATCTAATAAGGTAGAATCAACTACTTTTCCTCCTTTTACTAAAAAAACATAATCTTCTTTTGGATTGATGATTTGACCACCAAAATAGGTATAAGAATTTTTTGGAGGTGTTTGGTTGCAACTATAAATAGTTATCAGTAAAAAAACGACCAAAAAATTTCTCGTTCTAAGCATAAATATAAGGTAAGATTTCTCAAACAAATATACAATTATCAAGTTCTTTAGTTGTTAAGGTGTTGTTAAAAAAGAAAGACAATAAAGGTATGATGATTCAATATTAAAGAAAGATTCTAGGGTAGAATTCAATTCTAATATGAATAGAAATTTAAATTTGTACCTTTGCAAAAAATTTAAAAATAAATCATGTTAAGTGTTTCAAATTTATCGCTCCAATTTGGTAAAAGAATTTTGTTTGATGATGTAAATGTTAAGTTTACTAAAGGCAATTGCTACGGAATTATTGGGGCAAATGGCTCTGGAAAGTCTACTTTTCTTAAAATTATTGCTGGAGATAAGACCCCTACAACAGGTCATGTACATTTAGAATCTGGAAAAAGGATGTCAGTACTTAAACAAGAGCATTCTGCTTTTGATTCATTTCAAGTATTAGAGACAGTAATTATTGGTAATAAAAAATTATATGATCTTAAAAATGAATTAGATGCCATTTATGCAAAACCAGATTTTAATGAAGAAGATGGAATAAAAGCGGCTGATCTTGGATTATTATTTGAAGAGATGGGAGGGTGGAATGCAGAAAGTAATGCAGCCTCATTATTATCTTCTTTAGGCATTAAAGACGATATGCATTATACGCTTATGGGAGATTTAGATGGAAAATCTAAAGTTCGAGTGTTATTAGCACAAGCCCTTTTTGGAAATCCTGATGTATTAATAATGGATGAGCCTACCAATGATTTAGATTTTGAAACCATAGGTTGGTTAGAAAATTTCATAGCAAACTATGATAATACTGTTATTGTTGTATCGCATGACCGTCACTTTTTAGATTCAGTTTGTACACATATTTCAGATATTGATTTTGGAAAAATAAATCATTATTCGGGTAACTATACTTTTTGGTATGAATCAAGTCAGTTAGCTGCAAGACAAAGAGCTCAGCAAAACAAAAAGGCAGATGAAAAACGAAAAGAATTAGAAGAGTTTATAAGACGATTTTCTGCGAATGTTGCAAAATCTAAACAAGCAACCAGTAGAAAAAAAATGTTAGAAAAATTAAATATTGATGAAATAAAACCATCTAGCAGAAGATATCCTGCGTTAATTTTTGACCGTGAACGTGAAGCTGGAGATCAAATATTAAATGTAGAAAATCTATCTAAATCAATTGATGGAGAAGTGATGTTTTCAAATGTTAGTTTTAATCTTAAAAAAGATGATAAAGTAGCGCTTATTTCAAAAAATTCTAGAGCAGTTACAACTTTTTATGAAATATTAAATGATCATCAAAAAGCAGATTCTGGAAAATATCAATGGGGAATTACCACTTCTCAATCATATTTACCTTTAGAAAATGCACAATTTTTTAATAATAACTTATCGTTAGTAGATTGGTTACGTCAATATGCAACTACTGAAGAAGAAAGAGAAGAGGTGTATTTACGTGGATTTTTAGGAAAAATGTTGTTTAGTGGTGAAGAGGCTCTTAAACAAAGTAATGTGTTATCAGGAGGAGAAAAAGTACGTTGTATGATATCTAGAATGATGATGACCAGAGCCAATGTATTAATGTTAGATGAACCTACAAATCACTTAGATTTAGAATCTATTCAAGCATTTAATAACTCGCTTGCAAACTTTAAAGGAACGGTAATCTTTACTACTCATGACCATGAATTTGCGCAAACGGTAGCTAATAGAATAATTGAAATAACTCCTAAAGGAATTATAGATCGATATATGTCTTTTGATGAATATTTAGATGATAAGAAGTTAAAAGAATTAAGACAAGAAATGTATAGTTAAAAAAGGTGGCAATTGCCACCTTTTTTATTGATTATTTTTAAAATGTTCCATCCGTTTTTTGCGAAGTTCTTCTAAAACTTTTCTATTAAATTCAAATTCAGCAATTTGCAGTTTTATTAATTTTTTGGAACTTAAGATTGATTTTAATTTTTGATTCATTTCATTTTTGATGGAAGCAATTTCATTTTCAATTTCTAATAATTTTTTAAGAATAAGATCTGCATCATTATCTGAAATAGCATCAATTCCACCTTT
>JAMPYA010000072.1 GCA_023700885.1 Flavobacteriaceae bacterium | reverse complement strand
CTCTTTTGAACAGAGAATAATCATTATACAGTTTTTTGGTAATTACATCTTCCTGCCCAACACTTTCATCTTTTAGCTTTTTAGGAATATCCTTTAAAATATTATCATAAGCCAAACACAAATAGAGCAGTTCAAAATCTTTCTCAGTAAGTTTAAACAGATTAAACTCTATATGTTCAATAGCATTATCAATATAAAACCTGAGTTTCTCAAAGTTGGAAGTAATGACATAGGTACATTCTGGCTGATTATTTTTATAGCCAAAAGCCTGCGTTTCTATCTTGCCTAAATCGGTGGTATTAGTGCCTTTTAATTCGATTACAGCTTTTACATTTTCATGGATGATAATAGCACCATCAGCTTTTTTGCTGTCTTTGATGTTTTTGTATTCTGTGGTCAGATTGTAATTAGGAGTTGGATTTTTGGTATAACCCAATATATTGACAAACAAATCAATTAGAAACTCACCTTGATATTGTTCTTCTTTACTATTTCTGATATTTTCCTGTATTTCAGGATTGTGAAAAAAGCTTTTAAACTGACTCCATTGTGTAGCTAAAAGCTCTTTATTTTGTGTTTGAAGGTATTTAGATACAACAGTACTTTGAAACAATGACATAGCTAATTTTTAATATGAGCTAAATTTAGTGAAAAATTTCACAAATGACATTATTATCATAATGCTTCAAATATAAAATTCCAACGAAGTAATTCTATATCAGATTTTTTTCAAATAAAGACATTATTTTCTTTTTATATTGCTTTAGCCATTTGTGTCATAAGTAATCTTGTATTTTTTCATTATACAAGATAATGACTCTTTTTGTATCAGGAGAGGAGAGAAGCCGAAGAGGAGAAAAACAATCTATTAAATGTAATGTCGATTTGTATTCGTTTCCTTAAATAATTGAATATTGTTTATACAAATGCCGGTTTTGGTTTTTTGCTGTTTTTAATAGTAGTTTCGATTGAATATAATTGATAAATTTGCCACTAGCTGTTTAAGTTAAAAATAGCAGTAAAAAGGATTTGAAACTGGGCAAAACTAGTTATAATTGAAAATAAATTATGGAAATATTAATAATCATCGGGCTTGTATTCATTAATGGAATTTTTTCAATGTCGGAAATGTCCTTGGTTTCTGCACGAAAATTTAAATTGGAAAGTGCTAGAAAAAAAGGAAGCAGTGGCGCTAAAACTGCTTTGGAGCTTTATGAAAACCCTACTAAATTTTTATCAACCGTTCAAATTGGAATTACGCTCATCGGGATTTTATTAGGGGTTTACAGCGGTGAAAATTTGACTAATGACGTAGAGGGGTTCATCAATAAATTTGAATTGATAGCTCCTTTTTCACACAGTATTGCGGTAGGTGTCATTGTTGTTTTCATCACTTATTTAACCATTGTTTTGGGTGAATTGTTGCCAAAGCGATTGGGGATGACTTTTCCTGAACCGATTGCTATTTTACTTGCAAAACCAATGAAAATTTTATCAGTGATTACTTTACCATTTGTTTGGTTGCTAACAACATCCAACAATTTGCTTTTAAACATTATGGGAATTAAGAAAACATCCGACAGTAAAGTATCTGAAGAAGAGATTAAATCTATCATAAAAGAAAGTGCCGCTGGAGGAGAAATACAAGATATTGAACAGGATATTGTAGAACGTGTATTTGAATTGGGAGACAGAAAAGTAAACTCACTTTATACGCATCGAAGTCAAATTGTTTTTATTGATGCAAACGATTCCTGGGAATCTGTTAAAAGTAAAATCAATGAAGAAAAACACTCAGCTTACCCAGTTTGCGAAAACAGGAATTTGGACGATATAATTGGTGTAGTGTTATTAAAAGATTTGTTTGCGCCCACCATAAATGACAACTTTGATATTAAAAACTTTATTAAAAGCCCCGTATTTTTTAATGAAAATTCCTATGCCTATAAAGTGCTTGAAATTTTTAAAAAGGAAAAGATGCACTATGGAATTGTTGTGGATGAATATGGATCTACCGTAGGTATGGTAACAATGGATGACGTTGTTGATGCATTGGTGGGAGATATGACCGAAAACGACCAATATGAGTTTCAAATAATTCAAAGAGATGAAAATAGTTGGCTGGTTGACGGACAATATTCATTTATTGAGTTTCTTAAACATTTTGACTTAAACATTGAGGTAAGCAAACAATATAAATTTACCACTATTGCAGGTCTGCTTATACATACCAATAATTCGTTGCCCAATGTTGGTGATAAATTTCAATTTGAAAATTACGAAATTGAAATTGTTGACAAGGACGGACAACGGATTGATAAAATAATGGTAACTAAGAAAGAATAAAAATGTAAATCGGCAGCAAAAGCATCATGATTTCAACAATTTTTTAGGTTTAAAGATATTTTTTTACCTCATTAAATCGTAATTTTATGAAAAGTTGGTTGCAACTTCGATTTAATAGGGGAAGCAAAATAGAAAACCTTTACAGCAATGTAGATGTTTTTTTTAAAATCTATATTTAAGAGATTAATTCCAAAACTAAATTAAATTTTTTTCATTAGATTTATTATATTGATGTGAAATTTGAATTTTAGATATAAAAAATGAAATTAGAGGATAAGATTCAACGAAATTTTCTTGAAGCTTTATTAATTGGGGATAGATTTCAATGCTCTACTATTGTTAAAACGTTGATTCAAAACAATGTGCCAATAAAAGATATTTATGAAAATATTATAAAAATTTCAATGTATCGGGTAGGTGAACTTTGGGAATACAATAAAATAAGTGTAGCTACAGAACATCTTGCATCGGCAATTTCTGAGTCAATTTTAAATGAACATTATCACCATATTGCTGCTCAACAAAAAATTAATAAAAAAGTACTTGTTGCATGCATAGAAAATGAGCACCATCAAATTGGTATTAAAATGATTAGTGATGTATTTGAAATGAATGGTTGGATCACTTATTTTTTAGGTTCTAATACCCCTACTACAGATTTAATAGCATTTGCAAAGACAATTTCTCCTGATTTTATCGCCATATCGTTAAGTATTTATTTTCATCTGCCAGAACTGGAAAAAACAATTAAAAGTTTTCGTGCGGTTTTTCCAGAAACTCCCATTTTGGTTGGAGGGCAAGCGTTTAGACATGGAGGGCAAAGTGTTCTTTTAAAATATGATAAAGTAATTTATCAACCTGATTTATATACTACCGATTTATATATAAAAAATCTTAATAAATATGGATAAAAATTATCTTTTAAGTACAGCTAATCAACTTAAACAAGTAAGTGAAATGGCTGAGCAAGAATATGTTAATAAAGAAGAACAACTAATTATGAAGATGAATAGGCTGATGCTGGAACGTGAAGATTTAGAAAGCCTTGTTGGAAAAGACAACATCAAAATGATGCAAGACAATCATGCTAATCATGTGCGTTTTATAGCTTCAATTTTAAAAAACAATAATCCAGAAGTATTAGTTGAAACGATATTGTGGGTTTTTAGAGCCTATCGAAGTCATGGATTTTCAACTAATTATTGGGCGGCTCAATTAAGTACTTGGATGCAAATTTTTAAAACATCATTAACTTTAGAGACCTATAATGAGGTTCTTCCTTTGTATGAATGGATGCAAATTAATATTCCAATATTTGTTAAAGTTTCTGACGAGAAATTAGAATCACCAAATTCATTCCATTAAATATGCAGCATAAAAATAAGACAGATCGATTATCAAATTGGAGGTCAGAATTAGATTTGTCTATTTTTGAAAGCGATTCATTTTACGTAGCATTGTATGAATTAGATGGAACGTTAATTTATGCTAACCAAGCAATGGTTTACCTATTTAAAAATAATCCAAAAGATAGTTTAATTAACCCCTCATTTGAAGAATTAATAACTTTAGATTATGCAACTAAACTAGTTTTTGAAGGTTTTTTAACAATAGGAGACTATAGCTCAATAAACATGAGCATAAATGCTAAAATATATAGAAAAGATACTGAAATATTAGTAACAGGAGGTGTTGATACACATCATTTAATAATGCAAAATGAAAGTGTCCATTTATTAAATAGGGAAATAGGAAATCTACAACGTAAATTAATTCAAGAGAAACAGTTGTTAGAAAACACCTTAAAAGAGTTGAATAATGCAAATACTCAATTAGAAGCGTTAAATGCAACTAAAAACAAGTTTTTCTCTATAATAGCTCACGATTTAAGAAATCCTTTTACATCTTTAATAGGTTTTAGTGATTTATTAGTTACAAATGCCCCAGATTATTCCATACAAAAAATTCAAAAATTTGCACTGAATATTCATAATGTTTCTAAAAACACTTTTGAACTTTTAGAAAATCTATTAACATGGTCAAGACTGCAAACGGCAAATATTACTCCACAAATAGTAGATGTTGAACTTCATGAAGTGATAAATGATGTTTTTAATTTATGTCATCCAATTGCGGTATCCAAAAAAATTAACTTAATTCTTCAATTAGATACAGCCGTTAATTTAAAAGCAGATAGGCAAATGCTTCAAACTGTATTAAGAAATTTAATTACGAATTCATTAAAGTTTACACATGAAGATGGTATTGTAACAATATCAACACAAAACAAAGAAAATGAAACACTTATAATAGTTTCTGATACTGGAATAGGTATAAAACGCGAATATTTAGATAAGCTATTTTCAATTGATTGTGAATTGTCAATGGATGGAACTGCTAAAGAAAAAGGAACGGGTCTAGGTTTAATTTTGTGTAAAGAATTTGTAGAAAAACAAAACGGCATCATATGGGTTGAAAGTGAATTAGGGAAAGGAAGTAGTTTTAAATTTACAATACCCAAATAATAATGTAACGGGTTAATGTATTAAAAAAACCAATTTTAAAATTGTAATTTTTCTTGAGCCTCAACTCATTTATAAAATTCTATTAAAACCCATCATTAATGTTGAAAATAGGCGCTCTCTATAGTAAATAAAATGTGCTTATAAACAGCACTTTAGATTAATTCTAAATAAGGTTTTAATGTTTTTTATTAGTTTTTATTTCTTAAATTTAAACTACTTAAAATTAAGTACATATTAGAATTCAACTTTTTCAATTTGTATCAAAGTTTGAACTAAAATGAAAAATAACTCCCTATCTAGAACTTTTCCGTTTATTCTTACGGTAATACAATCTTTTGCTAATAATTTTAAAGGTAAAGACAATAATGAAATTAATGTAAAGTGTTGTATTTATATGTTTTATGATAGTTCCTAGTACTTGTAGAAAAATTATCCATATTCATAAATAGGTCTTGAAAAATTATATAAACAAATCAATCTTATTAACTAACTATCAAAATCAACTCAAATGAAAAATACCCGTAATATTGCTGCTATTTTATTAATTTTCTTTATTACTATGAATTGCACAACTCCTGCTCGTGTAGTCTCTGTAGCTCGAGTTGTAGAAAAAGAAAGAATTGTAAATAAACCATTTGATGCCGTTTGGCAAAGTACTGTAGAATGGTTTGCAACACACAATACTCCAATTAAAAATTTAGATAAAAGTTCTGGATTAGTATCTACTGAATACAGCCTTTCAATGGCAGAAGCCGCCAATTATATGGATTGTGGCGGAAGTACAACTTCTGCATTTGGAGCATCAACTGATTTATCAAATCATTCAGGAAACTTTAATGTTTTACTAAAAAAAATAGATGATACCCATACCAAAGTTAGCATAAATGTGTTTTTTGGATGCTCCTTAAATACCTATAGATATAAAGGTTTACTTAGTACAGAGATGGTGCTTGTATCAAGTTCTCGTATAAATTGTACCTCTACAGGTGTTTTAGAAAAACAAGTACTAGATTTTTTAGAGGCTTATAATTAAATATTCTTATTGTTAAATTAAGCTGTTTGTAAAATTTAAAAATCGCTTAGTTTAACAATAGGTTTTTTTAGTAGTATAATCACTTTTATAAGTAAAATATAAATTCAAAAATCATGAAAAACATAGATGTTGTTCATTATGTTATCATATTTATTGTAATTTCTTTTGTTGGCACCATAAAACTGCGTGCACAAGAAGGATTGCCTTTAGTTCAAGGAGATTATATTTATTACTATCCCAAACTAAATATAAATACTCAAAATTTTGAAAACATTAAAAAAAATCTTTCCGAAGTGCTTAAAAGTACAGGTCAAATTTATGATGTAAAAAACAAAAAGGAAATAAATGCAAAAGACATCAAAGAAATTTTAGTGTTAGATGATAGAATTGAAGTTGAAGCGAGGTCAAAAAAAAATAATTTAACGCTGTATTTTCCAAAACTGATTGATAGCACAATGATTTTTTATACCTATCAAAATAGTTGGCATTATGTATATTTTCCATCGCTAGTAAACTTTGCTTTTTCTGATTTCAGTAACGCACAAACTTTAGCAAATAACATATATGCAATTCAATATTCTTTAATTGATAAGCGTAGAGATTCATTAATAAATGTTTTTAAACCTTTGGCAGAAAATTATCGGTCTTTAAAGCAAAAACCTTCTGTTTCAGAAGAGCAACGAAAATTATTTATTCAAGCAGATCATTTAAATCAGCAAAAAAAATACTTTGATGCCATTAAAATGTACCTTAAAGCAATTCAGTTAGATAAAACATCATTCCCCTCCGCTTATTCTAATTTAGCCTTGCTTTATGCTCAAACAAATTTCTTTGATTATGCCATTTTTTATATGAAACAATATTTAATGTTAGTTCCAAATGCAGAGGACGCTAGAGGTGCGCAAGATAAAATATATGCATGGGAAGGTTTAATTGGCAAGTAAATTTAAAGTCATAATAATGAAAACAAAAGAAATTTTCAAGGTTTTAGTTTTATTGATTTTAGTTTTTCTAACTACTGCTATACAAGTAAATGCACAAGCAAATGAGAATTTAACGAGTGCTAATTTAAAATCAAAAACAACCGAAGAAGAATTAATTAATACAAAAAAACATTTGTCAGAAATACTCAGACAAAATATTGGTTCCATAAAATTAATTGTAGGCAATAATAATTATAATGTAGTGTCTAATTTAGGTTATCCTAAAGAAATAGCTGTTTTTGATGACCGAATTGAATTTTCATTTACAGATAATAAAAATGTTATAACCCAAACAATTAAACTTTATTACTCATATATTTTAGAAGATAAAATAAAAGCATCCACTATTTCAAGCAATACAGATGATGGAAGAACCGTTTCAGAAAATCATCTAAAACTTGGAAACATTTCTTTGGTAACATCAATGAATAACTCAGTTGTAATGAAATTATTGATAAATGATCTAACTATAATTCAAAATAAGCTAAATGAAGACCGATTTAAAATGGAAGAGTTTGTTAAAATAGTATCAGATTATAGGTCATTAAAAGTAAAACCATTGGTTTCAGAAGAACAACGTAAATATATTATTCAAGCAAATTCATTTGCGCAAATTATGCAGTATGATTATGCGATTGACCAATATATTAAAGTGCTAGCATTAGATCAAATATCATATCCTGAGGCATATTTAAATTTAGCATTACTGTTAGGTCAGACAAATAGATATTATGCCGCCATTAATTTTATGAAAAAGTACTTACTACTTGTTCCAAATTCTGCTGATGTACAAAATGCAAAAGACAAGATTAAAGATTGGGAAATAATATTGCAAAATTAATTATATATAAACAATAGGCACATGAAAAAATATTTAAAAATTCAGATTTTTATAGGGTTGCTTTTCAGTTTATTTTTTTTAAATAAAGCGAATTCTCAAGTTGGGATAACCAATTCTGGAATGACACAAGAACAAGAAAGAAACCAAGCTGGCAAAGGCTTTGATTATGGAAGTAAATCAGGAAGCGCCTTACAGCAATTGGAAAATATGACTGGTCAAAAGGTAAACACTTCTAGTTCAAACTCCCAAAGATATAGTCAACAAACAGTTTCAAAACCAACACTTTCTTTTGATCAGCAAATGAATATAATGGTTACAGGTATGATAGCTCAAAGCATTATTTCATCTATTTTTAGTTCAAATAATTCGGCTCCAAAAGTACAAGTAGCAACAAGCCAAGCAAAAACATTAATGACTAATTCATATGGAGAAAATCAAAAAATTCAAAACGCTTTGATATTGTCAAAACATAAGAAAATGATGGATTTGTATAAACTCTTAAAAGATGAAAATGGAATGCAATATAAATCAATTACTGATTTATCAATGAATATAAAACCATACCAAACTCAAGAAGAAATAGAACGTCAAAAACTTATTAAAAAAGGGGTAAGTGTTACATGGAATTACAACGATCCCGAACAGGTTGCGAAAGAAAAACAACTAATTAAAGAACGCACTGAGAATCCAAACAAATGGGCAGATGGAATATATAATTCTTTAAAAACAACTGCACCACCATTACCTTTTAAAAAATTTGGTGAACTAGAATCGGGTGATGTAATTCTTTTTGCTCCAAAATCAGGTGATCTTGGAGGAGCCGCAGTTGCTGATGTGAGCAATTTTGGACAAACCTCACAAAAATCTGATGCCTCACATACTGTCACTTATCTAAAAGAAGAGAATGGTAAAAAGGTTTTTATGGACAACTTTCCTGGAGAAGGACCTAAAATAATCGATGAAGATGAATTGCGAACCAAATATTTAGAAAGAGATGCTTCTGTTGCAAAATTAGTTGGACAACCTTTAAATGCCGAACAAGCGACTAAACTTTACGAAACGGCAAAGGAAATGGAAACAAAAAACATTGAAAAAATAGGCCAAGGTAATTATTGGGATTCGACAAATTACGGAACAATTGGTAAAGATAATATGGTTTGTTCAGAGGCAAGTTGGGCGCTTATTAAATCGACTGGAAGAGAGCTTCCATTATCCAAGTCATGGATTTCGAAATCTACAGGTGTTGATTTTAGCCCAGCAGATTTTTATGAACAAACCCAATATTTTATAGTTACACCACTAAGTATGTCTAAATAATTAAACAACATAACGCTTTCAAACATAAATTTTTGGTGCTTTGGAAATAATTATTTTGAATATGTAATTCTCTTAATCCGATAGAGTAAGAAATGTTTTCTGTGCTTTAAATTATTTATTATTTTCATTTAATAGTTAAAAAAATATATTCTTAACCTGTTAGATGCAATTATTAAAAACCTCAGCTCGAGGAATAATTTTTATACTAAAAAAAGGAATATAAAATGACGTATGTGAGTTGTAAACAATTTTAATTCCCCTCTTGAGAGGGGTTAGGGGTGTGTTTTTTAATTTTACTAAACACTTGTTAATCTTGCAATTAAACAAAAACGTCAGCTCGAGTGTTTTTTTGGAGTAAAACGGAACAAAACTTCTCGGTACGCTTCGCTATCGAAGTGACGTGTATCGAGAACCGTTTTTAACAATAATTTTGCTATTCTCGATACATTCCGATCAAACGGAACTGGCGAAAAATTAACATCCAAAACTAATTCTAACTAACGTTTTTGTTTAATATTTACTTATATAAAACAGTTAATAATTTTAATAAGATAAGTTATCTAATTTATCTTAGGCAATGAATCCATTTAACAAGAGGTTTTTATAATTTATT
>JAMPYA010000071.1 GCA_023700885.1 Flavobacteriaceae bacterium | reverse complement strand
GCTTTTATCATTCTATCAACTTCGTAAAAATCTTTTTTTAATTCGATAGTTTTAAAATCGTATTTTTTCAATAATTCAATCATTTCAGTTCCCAAATATTGATTGATTTCAAAATAAAGTTGTCCGTTTTTTGTCAGATGATTTTTGGCTAGTGATGCAATTTTATCATAAAAAATCAACGGATTTTCATCATCAACAAATAAGGCAATTTCAGGTTCAAAGTCTAATACATTTTTTTTCATCTGATGTTGCTCTTGCAGTCTAACATAAGGCGGATTGCTAACGATGATGTCAAATTGTTCTGAAAGTTTTTGTTCTTCCAAAATATTAATCTTTAGAAATTCAATACTAACATTGTTTAAATGGGCGTTTTCACGGGCAACTTTTAAGGCTTCTTCGGAAACATCAATAGCAAAAACTTTAGCCTGAGGTAAGTTTTTTGCCAATGAAATAGCGATACAACCACTTCCGGTTCCGATATCTAAAATTGTTAATTTTTTTTGCTGATTATTTTTAAAATCATTAATAATCCATTGCACTAATTCTTCAGTTTCAGGTCGTGGAATTAAAACATTTTTATTCACTTTAAAAGTCAAACCGAAAAATTCAGTTTCGCCAATAATATATTGTATAGGAATTTCTTTTTTTAGCTGAATTATAGCTTCATCCATAAACTTTAATTCATCTGCTTTTAATTCTGTTGCCGGATTTAAAGCAATATCAATTTGGCTAATTTTAAAATGTTGTAAAAGAATCTTATAAAAACTTTCAATCTCTAGTGATGGATAAATATCATTTAACGCATTAATAAACAGGTTTTTATAAGTTTTAGCTAACATCTTTATGATAAATCTTTAATCATCCAAACAGGACACGAATAATGCCCGGTATCGCCCATAGGTTGGTCTAAATAATTAAAACCAACTTTTTTGTATAATTTCTGAGCATCGGTCATATAAGGCATGGTTTCTAAATAGCATTTTTCATATCCAAATTCTTTAGCTTTTTTTAAACAAACACTCATGAGTTGTTGGCCTATTCCCAATCCTCTTATTTTGGAAGAAAAATACATTTTTTGAAGTTCACATACATTTCCTTCAAAATTATCCAACTGTTTAATTCCCGCTCCACCAAGTAATTTCCCATCAACTTCAACAATAAAATAAGCAGCTCTTTCAACATCGTAAGTTTGTTGCATCATGTCAAGAGCAATATCTGCATAGGCAGTTCCTACTTTAGGTACCCCAAATTCTATTAAGACATTACGAATGACTTGAGCAATTTTAGGATTATCATTTATTGAAATTTCTCTTATTAAAACCTCTTTAGGAATCATATTATTGTTTTATTTTTACGGTGTGAAGATACATGAAAAATATATAAATCGCTGTATTGAATTGGCGAAAAATGGCCTAGGATTAACCTATTCAAATCCAATGGTTGGTTCAGTTATCGTTCATAATAATAAGATTATTGGCGAAGGCTGGCATCAAAAAGCAGGAAAGCCACATGCAGAAGTTCATGCTATTAATGCTGTTAAAAATAAAGAATTGCTAAAAGATTCAACAATTTATGTGAGTTTAGAACCCTGTTCACATTATGGAAAAACGCCACCCTGCAGTGATTTAATTGTGCGTTCTAAAATTCCGAATGTTGTAATTGGCGCATTGGATACCAATAGTTTGGTAAGTGGAAAGGGAGTTGAACATTTAGTCAAAAATGGATGTAATGTTGAAGTTGGTATTTTAAAGGAAGAATGTTTAGAATTAAACAAACGATTTTACACATTTCACAATAAAAAAAGACCCTATATAATTTTAAAATGGGCTGAATCTAAAGATGGATTTATTGATATTGACCGAAATGTAAATTCCATAAAAAATGCTCAATCGACTTTAATTTCGAATAATTATTCCAGACAATTAGTACATCAATTTAGAGCTGAAGAACAAGCTATTTTAATTGGAACAGAAACTGCTATTAAGGATAATCCTAAATTAGATGTTAGAAATATGAGTGGAACAAATCCAATTCGGGTAGTTTTGGATAAAACATTGAGAATACCAATTGAGTATCACATTTTTGATGGCTCTGTAAAAACAATTGTTTTTGTCGATAAATCTACGGTTGTCAATCCGCATTATTCTAAAATACAAAATCTGCTTATTGAGTCTATAAATTTTGAAGAATCTGTTATAGAACAATTGTTAAATGTATTGTATCAACACGAAATACAATCGGTAATTGTAGAAGGAGGAAAGCAATTGTTAGAAAGTTTTATAGATAAAAATTATTGGGATGAAGCTCGTGTATTTGTTGGATCTCCTATTTTTATAAATGGTGTAAAAGCACCTTTTTTAAAAGGAATTAAAAAACAAGAAACTACTATTTTTGACAATATTTTAACTATTTATCAAAATGCAAGTACTGTATGATTTATCTTTTATTAAGTGTCTTTTTTGCGAGTTCGCTTTTTGTGATTTTGAAGTATTTTGAAAAGTATCAAATCAATAATTTTCAGGCCATAGTGGTTAATTATTTTGTGGCTTTTTCGATGGGTTTTTTGTTGAGTGATAAAATGGTTTCAGTTAATTTTATAGTTACTAAATCGTGGTTTTTCGGTTCGGTAATTCTAGGTATTTTATTTATCACTATTTTTAATGTTACAGCTTTAACGGCTCAAAGAGGAGGGCTTTCAGTAGCTTCTGTTGCAGGAAAAATGAGTTTAGTCATTCCGGTTTTATTCGGAATTATTGTGTACCAAGAGTCATTTAGTTTATATAAATTCATCGGATTTATACTTGCTTTATTAGCAGTTTTTCTCACTTCAAAAAAAAGTAATGGTGTAGCATTTAATAAATCTATTTTGTTGCTTACAGCTATTTTATTTATGGGCGCAGGTACCATAGACACCTTAGTTAAATATATTGAAATGAAATATGTGGCAACAGATGAGTTAATTTATTATATAGCTACTACCTTTTTAATAGCCGGTTGTATAGGAATCGCTATTTTGATGTTTCAGCTTATTTCAAAGAAAACAAGCATACTTTTTAAAAATATTATTGGAGGTATAGTGCTGGGAGTGCCCAATTACTTTTCACTTTATTTTTTAATTAAAGCATTACAACATCCCACATTAGAAAGTTCAACAATTTTCACCATTAATAATGTTTTAATTGTGTTGGTAACTAGTTTGTTAGGAATTATGTTATTTAAAGAATATTTATCGGTTAGAAATAAAGTAGGTATTTTACTTTCAATTGTAGCTATTTTAATGTTTTATCTTTAAAATATTGCCAAATTATTTTGATTAAAATAGATTATGGAGCCTCAAATTGATTTTTATAAAACCATATCCAATCCTTCTGAAGGATTGATATACAAAGAAAAAGGAAGTAAATTTTTGGGATTTACCTTTCCAATTTCTGATGAAGAGGATGTAAAATTGCATTTAGCAACTTTAAAGAAGCAGCATCATGCTGCAAGACATTGGTGTTATGCTTGGCAAATTGGTATAGAAAATATTCAATACAGAGTTAATGATGATGGTGAGCCACATAACAGCGCTGGACAACCTATTTATGGACAAATTCAGTCATTCAATTTAACAAATATTTTAGTTGTAGTTGTGCGTTATTTTGGAGGCACAAAATTAGGAGTTGGTGGATTAATTTCAGCATATAAAACTGCAGCTCAATTTGCAGTAGAAGCTTCAGAAATAGTTGAAAAGTTAATAGAAATTAAATTCAAAATAATTATTGATTATCAAAATCTCAATAAAATTATGCGTTTTGTTAAAGAACATCAATTAAATATTGTTAGTCAAAATATGGATATTGATTGTGTGCTTATTTTATCAATTAGAAAATCAGAAAGTAAAAAATATGATTTGTTATTTTCAGCACTAAATTACTTAAAATCTGTCGAAAAAATTTAAAAATATTCTTCAATTTTTTGTAATAATTGAGCTGGAGATTTTGTTGGTTTGTTCTTAAAAATATCAATAAAAACTAATTCGGTATTTGCAATAACAAGAAGCTCTTCCTGTTCATTAAAAAGTTCATAAGTAAATTCAATTCTAACGCTAGGTTTTTTTACAAGTGTAGTTTTTAAGGTTAATAAATTATCATATTTAGCTGGTTTTAAATAGGTTACTTGAAGATTGATGACCGGAAGCATCACGCCTTCATTTTCCATTGTTTTATATGAAATCCCTAAATTTCTTAGCCATTCTACTCTTCCAACTTCAAAATATTGTGCATAATTTCCGTAATAAACATATCCCATTTGGTCTGTTTCACTATATCTAACTCTAATTTGTGTAAGATGAGAAATCATGCTAATTTAATTTAAAAAATTCAGTTGAGTAGATACAAAAAAAAAACTAGAAAATCAATAGTAGAAATATTTTTTTATAACAAATAATATTCACAAATTTGTGAAACTAGGATTTAGGAATAATTCTTCGTAAAACCAACTAACTAACTAAAAATAATTAAATGTTGATGACTGCTGAAACGGTTTGGATGGAATGTTTGTCTTTTATAAAAGACAATATTAAACCCCAAGCATATAAAACTTGGTTTGAGCCCATTAAGCCAGTTAAAGTTTCCGGCAATGTTTTAACGATTCAGGTTCCTACTAAATTTTTCTACGAATGGCTTGAAGAGCATTATATTAAGATCTTAAGAGTTGCTTTGGTTAGAGAGTTGGGAAAAGATGCAAAGTTAATTTATGATGTAAAAATGGAAAATAATTACAGCAATAATACACCTCATACTGTAAGATTTCCAAGTTCAAACCGAAATCCAATTCCTGAACAAGGAATTACAATGCCTGTTGAATTAAATAAGAAAGAACTACGCAATCCTTTTATTATTCCGGGAATTCAAAAAGTAAAAGTAGAGTCTCAGCTCAATCCAAATTATAGTTTTGATAATTTTATTGAAGGCGATTCTAATAGATTATCACGCTCTGCCGGTTTAGCTGTTGCAAATAAACCCGGTGGAACAGCCTTTAATCCGTTGCTAATTTATGGTGGAGTTGGATTAGGAAAAACACATTTAGCTCATGCTATTGGTGTTGAGATTAAAGAAAAATATCCTGAGAAAACAGTTTTATATATTTCTTCTGAAAAATTTACTCAGCAATTTATAGATTCTGTGAAAAATAACACAAGAAATGATTTTATTCATTTTTATCAGATGATTGATGTTTTACTTATTGATGATGTGCAATTTTTATCCGGAAAAACTGGAACTCAAGATGTGTTTTTCCATATTTTCAATCATTTACATCAAAATGGAAAACAGTTGGTGTTAACTTCAGATAAAGCACCAGTTGATATGCAAGATATTGAGCAACGCTTGTTATCTCGTTTTAAATGGGGTTTGTCAGCTGAGTTGCAATCACCTGATTATGAAACTCGTATTGCTATTCTTCAAAATAAAATGTATAGAGATGGATTAGAAATCCCTCAAGAAATTGTTGAATATATTGCCAAAAACATCAAATCAAATGTTAGAGAAATTGAAGGCGTACTAATTTCATTAGTAGCACAAGCTTCATTTAACAGAAAAGAGTATTCTCTTGCTTTAACAAAACAAATTGTAGATAAGTTTGTTAAAAATACTAAACGAGAAATTTCTATTGATTACATTCAAAAAGTAGTTTCAAGTTATTTTGAAATAGATGTTCCTACTTTGCAGTCAAATACCAGAAAACGTCATGTAGTTCAGGCGCGCCAGTTAGCGATGTATTTCTCTAAAAAAATGACTAAATCTTCATTAGCAAGCATTGGTTCTCAAATAGGAAAACGTGATCATGCAACAGTTTTACACGCTTGCAAAACAGTTGATAATTTATCAGAAACTGATAAACAGTTTAAAAGATATGTTGAAGAGATTACCAAAAAATTATCTTTTTAAAATTAAATGACTAAAATTTTAATGGTTTGTTTAGGGAATATTTGTAGGTCACCTTTGGCCGAAGGTATTCTAAAATCAAAAGTAAATTCAACTCATTTTTTTATAGATTCTGCAGGTACCAGTAATTTTCATGATGGAGATTTGCCTGATTCTCGTTCTATTCTTATTGCTAAAAAATATGGAATAGATATTACAAATCAACGCTCTAGACCTTTTAAGAAAAATGATTTTGATGTTTTTGATATAATCTATGTTATGGATCAATCAAATTATCAAAACATAATTAACTTAGCTAGAGATGAAAAAGATAAAAAGAAAGTTAAATTAATATTATCTGAAAATGCTGCTTCAAAAATATCAGAAGTTCCAGATCCTTATTACGATAGCGAACGTGGGTTTGATCAGGTTTTTAAAATGTTAGATGAGGTTTGCGAAATAATTTCTATAAAACTAAACGATGCTAATAAATAAGGGAAAACTCTATTTAATTCCAACAACTTTAGGAGATAATGACCCAATGGAAGTTTTGCCTATAAGTGTAAGAAATACCATTTTACATTTAGACCGTTTTATAGTTGAAAATGAAAAAACTGCTCGTAGATTTATTAAAAATATTTGTCCAGAAAAAAATCAACAAATACTTAAGTTTAATTTAATTGATAAACATACCGATTCTAGTCTTTATGAAAGTTACTTAGATGAATGTTTTTCAGGCATTTCAGTTGGAATTATTTCTGAAGCCGGTGTACCCGGAATTGCAGATCCCGGAGCTGAAATTGTTAAAATTGCTCATCGTAAAAATATCCAAGTTGTTCCTTTAGTGGGCCCTTCATCTATATTGTTAGCAATGATGAGTTCAGGATTCAATGGTCAAAATTTTACTTTTAATGGATATTTACCAATTGATGCTTCTGAAAAGAAAAGTAAAATCCGATTTTTAGAAAAACAGTCCAAAGAAAATAATCAAGCACAAATATTTATTGAAACACCTTATAGAAATAATAAATTGTTGGATGATTTAATAAATACTTTAAATCCGACTACAAAACTATGTATTGCCGCTGATTTAACTCTTTCAAGTGAATTTATTCAAACACAATCTATAAGAGAATGGAAAAATAAAAAGGTTGATTTACATAAACGACCTGCAATTTTTATAATACAGCAAGAATAATTATTCAGAATAATAATCAATTGATGGATTTCGTTCAGCTTCAATAACCGAAATATTATAACCACCAAATTGTTTTATAAAATGCCTTATACTAGTTCCAAAATTATCTTGAAACCTGATATTTCCGTTGTTTTGTAAGTATACTTTAACATTTTCGGGACCTGCTAAATGAGATGCAGCAATGATGCCAGATTCTGAAATTAAAGTGCCATTAATTTTTTTTCCAACGTAGTGACTAATTTCATTTCTTAAATACCACTTATTTTCGGCAACATAAGCTTTAAATACCTTTTCTTGAAGTTCTGGAGAAGCTAAAAATTCATCAATATTTTCTACCCCATATATTTTAAGAGTATATTTACTAAACTGATATTTACCAAGATAGCCGTACTTACTAACCGATTTGTAATTGTTGTTTGATTCTTTTTTACCTATAGCGTTTCTAAAATCAATAAATGATTTTTCTACATGTAAAATGGTGGTATTATTTTTTGTTTCATGTTCGTTTGGAACAAAATGTAGCGTTAATTCTTTTACTAAAGGTTCTAGCTTTAAAGGGTTATAACGAACCAGTTCACGACCTGAAAATGTGGAAGCAGACACGATGGCTAAAAATACCAAGAGGTATATATAAAATTTCTTAGTCATAGTTTATTTTATCATCAAAGATAAAATTTCATTGCAAAGTTATTATTATTTTTGAGATACACAAATATTTTAACTTGTTATTAGTTGTATATATTTGAAAATCAGAAATATATAGAATATTTATTTATTAATTCCTTGTTGGTTTAACCATTTTTGATATTTTGAAGCATTTCTGTTATGCTCAGCTAAAGTAGTAGCAAATAAATGAGATCCAATTTTTTCTGAACTTGCACACATATAAAAATAGTCGTGTTTTGGTGCATTTAGCACCGCATCAATAGAGGAAATATCGGGCATTGAAATTAATCCTGGTGGTAAGCCGGTATTTTTATAAGTATTGTAAGGCGAATCAATTAAAAGATGTTTTTTTAAAACACGCTTAATAACGGTATCTTGGTGTGTTTTTTGTTTAATAGAAAAAACAATTGTTGGATCAGCCTGTAAAGGCCAATCAGCCTTAATTCTGTTGAGATATAAACCTGCTACAATGGGTCGTTCAGCTATAAAAGTTGTTTCTTTTTGAACAATTGAAGCCAATATTTGAACTTGTATTGGAGTCAAATTTAGCTTTGTAGCTTTTTCAATTCTTTCTTCATTCCAAAAATTTTGATATTCTGTAAGCATTTTATTGATGAATTTTTCAGGTGAAATATTCCAATAAATTTCATAACTATTTGGAATAAAAACAGATAAAACTGTTTCTTTATTAAATCCATCAGATTTTAAATATTCAGTTTTTTTTAACTCATCAAGTAATGAAATGGAATCAAACTCCATTTCCATTGCAATTCTTCCGGCTAATTTTTCTAAAGTATCTTGATTATTAAAGGTAAGGTTTATGGGAGATTGTCGACCAATAATTAAAATTCTTATGATAGTAATATTGTTCATTCCTTCTTCAAGTCGATAACTACCCGGTTTTATTGGTTTTATAAGCTCAACAGCATAAAGCATAATTTTTAAGGAAAATGGATTTTTTAGATAGGAATCAGCAGAAGCTACTATTTGGTTAATTTCTACATCTGATGTTACTATAATACGGCCATTTTCACTAACATTAGATTTCCATATAAAAATATAAAGTATGAAGGCAGATAATAAAGTTGAAATAAAAATTAAGATTAAGTTTTTTTTGGAAAAATTCATTGTTTAAATGCTAATAAGTTGAAGAAATAATTCGTCATGAAATTTACCTTTATTAAAATTCCAATCTTTTTTGATACCCGAAACTTTAAATTGAGCTGTTTCAAATAGTTTAATACTTTTAATATTATCTGAACCAATACATGCAAATAATTGATAAATATCTAATTGATTAAAAGCGTATTTAATTAATAGTTGTAGTGCTTCTGAAGCAAATCCGTAACCTTGAAAACTTTTTGAAATAAGAATTCCAACACCAGCTCTTTTATGTTTTGGATCATAATCGTATAAATCAATCATGCCAATGGGTTCATCATTTTTAGTTAAAGCAATTATTAATCTGAGTTGCTTTATTTCATAAATATCCAAATGGGCATTTTCGATGTATTTTTTTAGTGTAAATTTTGAAAAAGGCTTTTGGGTATTGCTTACGTTCCAAAATTCTTCATTATTTTCATTTTCAAATAAAAATGCTAAATCTTCTGGTTCTAGAGCTCTTAAATATACCGATTTTCCTAGTAAAGCTTTCATTAAATATTAATTTCGCCTTTAAACACAAAAGTTGCCGGACCTTTAAGAAACACATTAGAGTAATGTTTGTTTTCCTTTTTAAAAGAGACTTCCAAATTACCTCCTAAAGTTTCAATTTTTAAATTATTAATATTGGTCATTTTAGCGTCAAACATGGCTACAGCTACTGCGGTTGCACCAGTACCACAAGCTAAAGTTTCATCTTCAACACCACGTTCATAGGTTCTAATTTTAAAATGATTTTCTGAGATTTTTTCTACAAAATT
>JAMPYA010000070.1 GCA_023700885.1 Flavobacteriaceae bacterium | reverse complement strand
TAGCTGAAGATAGAGGACGATTTTCTGAATTATTAAAAGAATTAAAAATTCCATATCCAAATTTTGATATAGCAACTTCAGCTGAAGAAGCCATTGCTGTTGCTGATAAATTAAATTTCCCAATACTTGTAAGACCATCTTATGTTTTGGGTGGACAGGGAATGAAGATTGTAATTAACAAACAAGAATTAGAAGAACATGTTGTTGATTTACTACGTTCAATCCCAAATAATAAATTGTTGTTAGATCAATATTTAGACGGTGCAATTGAAGCAGAAGCTGACGCTATATGTGATGGTACTGATGTTTATATTATCGGAATTATGGAACATATTGAACCTTGTGGTGTTCATTCAGGCGACTCAAATGCTACACTTCCTCCGTTTAATTTAGGTGAATTTGTGATGCAGCAAATTAAAGATCATACCAAAAAGATTGCATTAGCACTAAAAACAGTTGGGTTAATTAACATACAATTTGCAATTAAAGATGACATAGTTTATATCATCGAGGCCAATCCGAGAGCCTCTAGAACAGTGCCCTTTATTTGTAAAGCATATAAAGAACCTTATGTAAATTACGCAACTAAAGTAATGTTGGGTTATAATAAAGTTTCAGACTTTAGTTTTAATCCACAACTAAAAGGGTTCGCAATAAAGCAACCCGTTTTTTCATTTAACAAATTTCCTAATGTAAACAAAAATTTAGGACCAGAAATGAAGTCCACCGGAGAGAGTATTTTATTTATTGATAATTTAAAAGATGATCAATTTTATGAACTTTACTCAAGACGTAAAATGTATTTAAGTAAGTAATAGATAGTTATATCTTTAGTAAATCAAAAATTTAACAAATTTATTTAGTTAAATAATAGAGAATATATCATTTTTTCTATTAAATATATCCTTATTTAATAAATACTTATTTTAATTTTTATCAAAAAAATAATTGAAATTAAAGATTTCTTGTTAGTTGACATATGTCATATTTTTTTATATTATTTGTATTAATTTTGCATATAAATCTGATACTATTAAAAATTGTCGTTTTTAAGAATTAAAAATTCCTATTTTAGGAAATCTACAACAAATAAACAATAACAGGTAAGGAAAAATTAAATGTAAATTATGAAAAAAACGTTTCCAAAATTAATTTGTGATGCCAATGAAGCCGTAGGTTTGATTGCTCATAAAACAAATGAAGTATGTGCAATTTATCCAATTACACCATCTTCTCCAATGGGAGAATATGCTGAATTATTGAGTTCAAAGGGTAAGAAAAATATTTGGGGAAATGTACCGCGAATTGTTGAGATGCAAAGTGAGGGTGGTGCTGCTGGTGCTGTTCATGGTTCGTTGCAAGCAGGAGCTTTAACTTCTACTTTTACTGCTTCACAAGGATTGTTGTTAATGATACCTAATATGTATAAAATGGCTGGTGAATTATTACCTCATGTTATTCATATTTCTGCTAGAACTATAGCCACACATGCACTTTCAATATTTGGTGATCACTCTGATGTAATGGCTGCTAGACAAACAGGATACGCTATGTTATTTGGTGGTTCTGTACAAGAAGCAATGGATTTTGCTTTAATCTCACAAGTATCTACATTGCGTTCTAGAGTTCCATTTATGAATATTTTTGATGGATTCAGAACTTCTCACGAGATTTCAAAAATTGATTCAATTCCAGATGATATCATCAAAGCGATGATGCCTGAGGATAAAATTTTAGAATTCAGAAAAAATTCATTAGATCCAGATGCTCCTGTAATTAGAGGAACTGCTCAAAATCCTGACGTGTTTTTCCAAGCTAGAGAAGCAAATAACCCATATTATGAAAAAGTGCCGGGAATCGTTCAAGAAGTTATGGATGAGTTTTATCAGCATACAGGTCGAAGATATAGTTTAAACTATTATATAGGACATCCAGAAGCTGAAAAAGTTATCGTAATTATGGGGTCAGGTCAAGGTGCTGTTCGTGAAACAATAGATGCTTTAGTTGAAAATGGAGAAAAAGTTGGTGCTTTATTCGTGCGTTTATACCGTCCATTCTCAATTCAAGATTTCATTGATAAATTACCAAAAACCGTTAAAAAGGTAGCTGTTTTAGATCGTACAAAAGAACCTGGAAGTGTTGGTGATCCATTATATTTAGATGTTGTTACAGCTTTAGTTGAAAATGGTGAAATGATGCCTAAAGTTGTTGCAGGTAGATATGGCCTTTCTTCAAAAGAATTTACACCCGCTATGGTTAAAGGTGTTTTTGATGAATTAGGTCAAGAAAAACCTTTGAATCACTTTACTGTTGGTATTAATGATGATGTAACTCATAAAAGTATTTCATACAATCCAAGTTTTAAAACAGATAAATCAACCATCAATTGTATGTTCTTCGGATTAGGCTCTGATGGTACAGTAGGTGCTAATAAAAACTCTATCAAAATTATAGGTGAAGAAACAGATAATCATGTTCAAGGTTATTTTGTTTACGACTCTAAAAAAGCAGGTGCCATGACTATATCTCATTTGCGTTTTGGTCCAAAAGAAATTTATTCATCGTATTTAATTACCAATGCTGATTTTATCGCTTGTCATCAATATAATTTTGTTGAAAAATTTAATTTAATCACTAACTTAAAAGAAAAAGGTACATTCTTATTGAATTCACCTTTCTCTAAAGATGAGATTTGGGATTATTTACCAAAAGAATTCCAGCAAGGAATTATTGATAAAGAAGTTGAATTTTATGTAGTTGATGCAACAAAAGTAGCTCATGATTCTAATTTAGGTAAGAGAACTAACACCATTTTACAAACATGTTTCTTTGCAATTTCAGGTGTTTTACCAAAAGAAGAAGCTATTGAAAAAATTAAAGGAGCCATTGTAAAATCATATTCACATAAAGGAGATAAAGTAGTTCAGATGAACTTTCAAGCAGTTGATAACTCTTTAGCAAATCTTCAAAAAGTAGATTATCCTAAAAAGGTTACTAACAATAGAAGTTTTAAGCCTGTAATGACCTCTGATGCACCTGAATATGTTGCTGATATTTTAGGAACTATTTTAGCTGGAAAAGGCGAAACTTTACCTGTTAGTGTATTTAGAGCTGATGGAACCTTCCCAACAGGAACTGCAAAATTTGAAAAACGTGGTATTGCTGACTTTATTCCAACTTGGGATGATACAAGTTTATGTACACAATGTAATAAGTGTGTTGCAATTTGTCCACACGCAGCAATTCGTTCAAAAGTAGTTGCTAATGATTTATTAACATCTGCTCCAGAATCATTACAAAGTGTCGGAGCAAAAGGACGTCCGTTTGATACAGCATCAGAATCATATATCTTACAAGTTTCACCAGAAGATTGTACAGGTTGTGTTCTTTGTGTTGCTGTGTGTCCTGCTGAAAGTAAAGAAGTAGAAAACTTCAAAGCCATCAACATGACTGAAAAGCGTAGTGTAGAAGTTCATGAAAATAAAAACTGGGATTACTTTATTGATTTACCAGATTATGACAGAACTAAATTAGCTGTTGGAACCGTAAAAGGTTCTCAATTCTTAGAGCCATTATTTGAGTTCTCTGGTGCTTGTTCGGGTTGTGGTGAAACCCCATACCTAAAATTGTTAACACAATTGTACGGAGATAGCATGTTAATTGCAAATGCAACGGGTTGTTCTTCAATTTATGGAGGAAACTTACCAACGACTCCTTATACAACTAACAAGGATGGTAGAGGTCCAGCATGGGCTAACTCCTTATTTGAAGATAATGCAGAGTTTGGTTTAGGTATGCGTTTTGCACTTTCTAAAAAACAAGAAGTAGCCGTTAATTTATTAAAAGAAATTGAAGGAGAGCTTGGTAGTGAAATTGTTACTGAAATTATATCTAATAATGAAAGTGATGAAACTTTAAGAGCTGCCAAAGATGTTTCAATTAAAAAATTGAAAAAACAATTAGCAACACTAGATTCTAAGGGGGCTAAAGAATTACTTCAATACGCTGATAATTTAAGAAATAAATCAGTTTGGATTGTTGGTGGGGATGGTTGGGCTTATGATATTGGATACGGTGGATTAGATCACGCTTTAGCATCAGGAGAAAATATCAACATTTTAGTTTTAGATACTGAAGTATATTCTAATACTGGAGGACAAGCATCTAAATCTACACCAATGGGTGCAAGTGCTAAGTTTGCAATCTCAGGTAAAGTATCACCTAAGAAAAGTTTAGCATTACAAGCTGTGTCTTACGGAAATGTTTATGTAGCTCAAATTGCAATGGGAGCCAAAGATTTACAAACTCTTAAAGCTTTTGAAGAAGCTGCTGCATATCCGGGTCCATCATTAATTATTGCTTACTCACATTGTATTGAGCATGGTTATGATATGGGTGATGGAGCTGCGCATCAAGAATTAGCGGTGTCTACTGGTTACTGGCCTTTATTTAGATTTAATCCGATGAACGAGAAGGGAAAACGATTTAAATTAGATTCAAAAGCGCCAACCACACCAATTAGTGACATGATGTACACAGAAGCTCGTTTTACACGTGTTGTAAAAGAAAACAAAGAGCAAGGAGAATTATTATTGAAAAATGCACAAGAAATCGTTGATTTAACTTGGGAGCGTTTAGAAATATATCAAACATTATAATTAATTAATAAGCGTTAGGTAATTTTTTTTACCTAACGCTTTTATAAAATTGCGTTTAAAAACTGACGCATATGGAACAATCAGCCAACCACTACTTTAAAATTGCTACGAAAAAACTTCAATTAGCTAATGAAGAATTATTCAGAAATGGTAATAGCGTAGATAAAAAACTAGTTTGTTTAAACACACATACTGCTATTGAAAATTACTTTAAAGGATTTTTAGTTTTTCATGAGATAGAACCAATTGACAGTTCTCTTTCTAATTTATATGAACAATGTGTAGCAATTGACATCCATCTTCAAAAAATAGAAATTAAAGATGTAATTTGCAGACATAGTAACTACTCCTTGTTTTCAAAATGTGAAGAATTAGAAGCTATAACGGCTTGTTTTGAAGCTGCTGACAATATTGATACTTACTTTAGAAGAATCAATATACTTAATTAAAACAAATAATTTAGTTCTCAAGATATCCCTGATCTCTCCAAGCTAAAAATAAATTAATATTAGTTTGAGACATTCTTCCTGATGAGGGCATCGGATTTGTGGTGCTTTGAATCCTAGTGTATAACGGTCTGTTTATTGCAGCATCCTTCAATAAAGTATAAGTTTCTAAACCAAAACCTGGAGCACCTGTATTTCCCAAGTGACAATTTGCGGTTGCACAAGTGATCATTACAATTGGTCTGATATCTTTAGTGTATGTTACAGGTGTTGCTGGAGGAGGATTGTTGTCAGGAGGAGTCGTGTCGTCTCCGTCTCCACCACATGAATATAAAAAAAATACACTCATCATTAAAGTTAATATTTTAATTTTCATAATATTGAATTTAATAACTAATTAATTATTAAATTAATAAATATTTGCGCTATAATTATCATATTTCTATTGTTTGTTTTTATACAATTAATAGAATTTATTTATTTAAGTATTTTACATAAAGTTTAAATTGATAATTATATTTGTATAAAATCTATCTTTATGAATTACATTTTATTTGATGGTCCGTATAGAAATAGTTTATTACCTTTTACATTTACTCGTCCTGTTGCTGATATTAGAGTAGGAATTTTAACTATCCGTGAAAAATGGGAGAATTATTTAGGATATACTACCACTACGCTTACAGAAGATTATTTGGAAGATAAGTTTCCAATGGTTGAAATGGAAGAAAATATCATGATTGATGCTAGTTTTATTCCAACGAAAGCCTTGGTTGCTAAAGTGAAAAAATTAAAAAAGAATGAGGTAATTATCATTGATGATGAAGTTGTTGCTTTTTATACAACTGAAAATCAGGAGGAAATAGATTTTGAAAATTTTAAAAAAGTAGAATTTAAAGAAAAACTTCTTCAAATAAAAAATACTTGGGATATTTTTAAATTAAATGGGTTGGCAATTCAAATGGATTTTGAATTGCTAACAGAACATAGAAAATCAGAAAAAATAAGTAAAACTAATAATGTTTTAAAGCCTGATAATATTTTTATTGAAGAAGGTGTTAAAATTGAATTTGCTACTTTAAATGCTACTGATGGACCAATTTATATCAGTAAAGATGCAGAAATAATGGAAGGTAGTTTAATACGTGGCCCTTTTTCATTAGGAGCGCAATCAGTTATAAAAATGGGTGCCAAAATTTATGGACCAACCACAATTGGACCCCAATGTAAAGTAGGTGGTGAAATTAATAATTCTGTAATTTTTGGTTATTCTAATAAAGCTCATGATGGGTTTTTAGGAAATTCTGTCATAGGTGAGTGGTGTAATTTAGGAGCAGATACCAATAATTCAAATTTAAAAAATAATTATGCAGAAGTTAAGTTATGGAGTTATGAAAGTGAACGGTTTGAAAAAACTGGACTTCAATTTTGTGGATTAATAATGGGAGATCACTCTAAATGCGGTATCAATACCATGTTTAATACAGGAACAGTGGTTGGGGTAAGTGCTAATATTTATGGTAGTAATTTTCCAAGAAATTTTATACCATCTTTTAGTTGGGGTGGGGCTGCTGGTTTTACCACATTTCAAATGAATAAAGTCAATGAAGTGGCTCAAGTAGTTATGAGTAGAAGAAATATTCCTTATGATGAAAAAGAGCAAAAAATACTGGAAAAAGTTTTTGAACTTACTCAAAAATATAGAAATTTTTAATATAATAAATCCTTTTTTAATTTGTTTTAGAACTTATGTTTTTCTTTAAGTAGCTTAAGTTGCTAATATTGTATTTCTAATAATAATATAGATTGTGTTAAACTTCAGAATAAAATATTGAATATTGAGGTGTTTCTTTGGCATAACTATTGTAAATTAACATTAATAAATATACTAATATGTCTTAAAGTGTTAAAATATAGTTATTTAAGTAAATTATGAATGCTTAAAAGCTGATGTTTTAAATGACAAAATGACCCAAGATTGACAAATGAGTAAACTTAAATTTTTAAATATTGACAGTATGTCACTTCATCAAATGTTAGATGAAGATTCAGAGTTAATTCCTTTAATGACTCCAGAAGATGAAGAGGATTTTAATAAGGAATTAGTACCGGATGCTTTACCAATTCTTCCACTTAGAAATACTGTTTTATTTCCAGGAGTAGTTATACCAATTACTGCCGGAAGGGATAAGTCTATAAAACTTATTAAAGAAGCATATGCCGGAAGTAAAATTATTGGTGTAGTTGCACAAAAAAATGAAAATACAGAAGACCCAACTTTAGGTGATATTTTTAAAATTGGAACCATAGCTAAAATTTTACGATTGTTAAAAATGCCGGATGGCAATACAACCGTTATTATTCAAGGTTTAAAAAGGTTTGAAATTGAAGAAATTATCAAAGAAAAGCCATATATTTTAGCTAAAACCAAAGAATTAATAGAAGATAAATCTAATATTGATGACAAAGAATTTGAAGCTATCATTGATTCAATTCGCGATATATCAATAAAAATAGTAAAAGACAGTCCTAATTTACCTTCTGAGGCTTCTTTTGCTATTAAGAATATCGAAAGTAAATCTTTTTTAGTCAACTTTATTTCATCTAATATGGATTTAAATGTGACTGAGAAACAGGATTTATTAGAGATAAATAATCTAAAAGAACGTGCGTTAAAAACGCTAAAAAAATTAGATTTAGAATTACAACGATTGGAAATTAAAAGAGATATTCAATCAAAAACACGTGTTGATATGGATCAACAACAACGTGATTATTATTTACATCAACAATTAAAAACAATCCAAGAGGAGTTAGGAGGTTTATCACATGATGAAGAAGTTGATGAAATGATTAAATTGGCCAAAAAGAAAAAATGGTCTAAAGAAGTTGCTGCAGTTTTTGAAAAGGAAATAGGACGTTTACAACGTATGAATCCTCAAGTTGCAGAATATTCTATCCAAAGAAACTATCTGGATATGTTTTTAGAACTTCCTTGGAATCATTATTCAAAAGATAAATTTGATTTAAATAGAGCCCAAAAAATTCTCGATAGAGATCATTTCGGACTTGAAAAAGTAAAAGAGAGAATTATAGAATATTTAGCTGTTTTAAAGCTAAAAGGAGATATGAAATCGCCTATTATTTGTTTGTATGGACCTCCAGGAGTTGGTAAAACATCGCTTGGGAAATCTGTTGCAGAATCGTTGGGAAGAAAGTATGTAAGAATGTCTTTAGGTGGTTTGCGTGATGAAGCAGAAATTAGAGGGCATCGTAAAACCTATATTGGAGCATTACCTGGACGCATTTTGCAAAATATCAAAAAAGCAGGTACATCTAATCCGGTATTTGTACTAGATGAAATAGATAAATTGGGCGCAAGTAATTACGGAGATCCGTCTTCTGCAATGTTAGAAGTGTTAGATCCAGAGCAAAATACAAGCTTTTATGACAATTATCTAGAAGTTGATTATGACTTGTCTAAAGTGATGTTTATTGCAACTGCCAACAGTTTATCTAATATACCTTGGGCTTTGCGCGATAGAATGGAGATTATTGATGTAAATGGTTATACAACGGAAGAAAAAATTGAAATAGCTAAACGTCATCTATTGCCTAAACAATTAAAAGAACATGGATTAACATCTAAAGATATTACTTTAAATAAAGCTGTAATTGAAAAAATTATTGAAGCTTATACGCGTGAATCAGGTGTTCGTGGATTGGAGAAAAAAATTGCAAAATTAGTGCGATATGCAGCTAAATCCATAGCAATGGAAAAAGAATACAATCCTAAAATAACTATTGTAGAGTTACAAAAAATATTAGGCCCTACACATTTAGAACGCGATAAATATGAGAGTAATGAAGTGGCTGGTGTGGTTACAGGTCTTGCATGGACAAGTGTTGGAGGCGATATATTATTTATTGAGTCTATTATTTCTAAAGGTAAAGGAGAACTTTCTATCACCGGAAATATTGGTAAAGTAATGAAAGAATCTGCAACTATTGCTTTAGAATATATTAAAGCAAATGTTGATGAATTTGAAATTAATCCAAAAATCTTAGAAGATTATAAAGTTCATATGCACGTTCCAGAAGGTGCAACTCCAAAAGATGGTCCAAGTGCTGGAATAACCATGTTAACATCTTTAGTATCTGTTTACACGCAACGTAAAGTGAAACCTAATATTGCTATGACAGGCGAAATTACTCTTAGAGGAAAAGTATTGCCGGTAGGTGGAATTCAAGAAAAAATATTAGCAGCTAAACGTGCTAATATTAAAGAAATTATTTTGTGTGAAGAAAACAGAAAAGATATTGAAGAAATTAAACAAGATTATTTAAAAGGCTTAAAATTTCATTATGTTAAAGAAATGAAAGAAGTTGTAAAATTAGCTTTGTTAAAACAAAAAGTAAAAAATGCTAAAACACTTGAATAAATTAAAAATCCCGATTTTCGGGATTTTTAATTTATTTTTTTGCTTGGTTCCAAAAAAAGTCCATTTCTTCAAGAGTCATTTCGGTCAGTTTTTTGCCGATTTTTTCAGCTTCATTTTCTATAAATTGAAATCTTCTTATAAATTCTTTATTAGTACGTTCTAACGCATTTTCTGGACTTATATTGATAAAACGAGCGTAATTAATTAATGCAAAGAATACATCACCTAATTCTGCTTCCATTTTAT
>JAMPYA010000069.1 GCA_023700885.1 Flavobacteriaceae bacterium | reverse complement strand
CAAAACATAAGATGGTCTTACAAGTATTGGGAAATTTAATTTATCAGCAACAGCAATGGCTTCTTCAGCTGAAGTTGCTATATCAAAATTTGGATATGGAATTTTTAATTCTTTTAATAATTCAGAAAATCGTCCTCTATCTTCAGCTAGATCTAAGGATTTAAAATCAGTTCCTATTATTTTAATTCCATATTTATCTAACTTTTCTGCTAATTTCAAAGCTGTTTGTCCACCAAGTTGAACTATTACGCCTTCTGGTTTTTCATGCAAAATAATGTCGTAAATATGCTCCCAAAAAACAGGTTCAAAATAAAGTTTATCGGCAGTATCAAAATCTGTTGAAACAGTTTCGGGATTACAATTAATCATTATCGTTTCATAACCGCACTCTTTAGCCGCCAACACACCATGTACACAACTGTAATCAAACTCGATTCCTTGTCCAATTCTATTAGGTCCAGAACCTAAAACTATTATCTTTTTTTTATCGCTTATGATACTATCATTTGTAGAGGTTGATTGGCTTCCTATAGAAATAATGTTTTCAAAAGAAGAATAATAATACGGAGTTTGAGCTTCAAATTCAGCTGCACAAGAATCTACTAATTTATAAATACGTTTAACATTGAGATCTACACGTTTTTTATATACTTCACTTTCCCAACATTTTAACATGAAAGCTATTTGCCTATCTGCAAAACCTTTTTGTTTAGCCTCTAAGAGTAATTCTTTTGGAAGGGTCTCTAAAGTTAAAGAAGTAATTTTTTTCTCTAATAAATATAACTCTTCATATTGTTTTAAAAACCACATATCAATTTTTGTGATTTCATGAATAGTATTTAGAGAAATTCCTAATTGTATTGCATCATATAAGATAAATACACGATCCCAACTTGGGTTTTGTAATTTTTCAATGATTATATCATAATTTTTAGAACCTTTACCATCAGCACCTATACCATTTCTGCTGATCTCTAAAGATTGAGTTGCTTTTTGAAGTGCTTCTTGAAAGGATCTTCCAATACCCATCACTTCACCAACCGATTTCATTTGCAATCCGATAGTTCTATCTGAACCTTCAAATTTATCAAAATTCCAACGTGGTATTTTTACGATAACATAATCTAAAGTTGGTTCAAATAAGGCAGAAGTAGTTTTAGTTATTTGATTTTTTAATTCATCTAGATGATAACCAATGGCTAATTTTGTTGCAATTTTTGCAATTGGATAACCCGTTGCTTTAGAAGCTAAAGCAGAAGAACGAGAAACCCTAGGATTAATCTCAATTGCCACAATATCTTCATTTTCATCTGGGCTTACTGCAAACTGAACATTACATCCACCTGCAAAATTTCCTATAGAACGCATCATATGCATCGCCATATCACGCATTTTTTGATACGTTTTATCACTTAAAGTCATAGCCGGACAAACTGTAATAGAATCTCCTGTATGAATTCCCATTGGATCCATATTTTCTATAGAAGCGATGATAATTACATTGTCATTTTTATCGCGAAGCAATTCTAATTCAAACTCCTTCCAACCCAACAAAGCTTTATCAATAAGTACTTCATGAATAGGTGAAGCCTCTAAACCACGTGTTAAAAGTTCATCAAAATGTTCTTTTTTATAAACCACAGAAGCACCTGTACCCCCTAAAGTAAAAGAAGGTCTAATAACTAATGGAAAACCAAATTCTTGTGCTATTTCTTTTCCTTTTAAATAAGATGTTGCAATTTTAGAGGGAGCCATAGGAATCCCTATTTCAATCATCAATTTTCTAAATTGTTCTCTATCTTCTGTAATATTTATTGCATCAATATCGACACCTATCAACTTCACATTATACTCATCCCAAATACCTCTTTCTTGTGCCTCAATACAAAGATTTAATGCAGTTTGTCCTCCCATTGTTGGCAAAACAGCATCAATTTGATGTTTTTGTAAAATTTCGATTATAGATTTTGTTGTTAATGGTTTTAAATACACAAAATCAGCCATAGAAGGATCTGTCATAATCGTAGCTGGATTTGAATTGATAAGTATTACTTCAATTCCCTCTTCTTTTAATGATCTAACAGACTGAGAACCTGCATAATCAAACTCACAAGCTTGACCAATAACTATAGGACCCGAACCTATTATTAGAACTGATTTAATCTGATTGTCTTTTGGCATCTTTTTTTTTATTAATTTTTTAATTCTATTATATTAAAAAAAAGGTGTTACTAAATTAGTAACACCTTCTATATATCGCAATTAATTATCATTATTTTTTAGGTCGAGGATCAGAAGAAACTGTTAATCTCTTTCTACCTTTAGCTCTTCTTCTGGCTAACACTTTTCTACCATTGGCAGTTGCCATTCTTTCTCTAAAACCGTGCTTATTTCTTTTTTTTCTTTTCGATGGTTGATAAGTTCTTTTCATTTCAAAATATCGTTAAAATCTTCTATTCGTTGATTGTTTAATACAAAAGCATTTCCCTTGCTAAAAGCGTGGGCAAATATACAACTACTTTTGTTTTTAACAAATAGATTAAGCAAAAAATTATTTTTAATTAGCTCTTTTTATAATCATTTCATTTCTACATAATTATCGATCAAAACATTAAAAGAAAAAGTTTTAAGACCTTTAAAATGTAATTCTACTTTTTATATTTAGTTTGTCAACTTACTTAAATGTTTGTACTTTTGGCAAAACCTAGCAACATGAAAAAAACCAAATATATTTTTGTTACTGGCGGAGTTAGTTCTTCATTAGGAAAAGGAATTATTGCCGCATCTTTAGCAAAACTACTACAAGAAAGAGGTTACAGTGTAACTATCCAAAAATTAGACCCTTACATCAATATTGATCCTGGAACATTGAATCCATACGAACATGGCGAGTGTTTTGTTACCGAAGATGGCGCTGAAACTGATTTAGATTTAGGGCATTATGAAAGATTTTTAAACATTAAAACATCTCAGGCTAATAATGTTACAACTGGTAAAATATATCAATCTGTAATTGAAAAAGAACGTCGTGGCGAATTTTTAGGCAAAACCGTACAAGTAATTCCACATATTACCAATGAAATAAAAGACAGAATAAAGATTTTAGGAAATACCGGAGAATATGATATTGTTATTACCGAAATTGGCGGAACTGTTGGCGATATAGAATCTTTACCCTATATAGAAGCTGTAAGACAATTAAAATGGGAACTTGGCGCCTCTAATATTATAGTAATTCATTTAACTTTAATTCCATACTTGGCCGCTGCAAAGGAATTAAAAACAAAACCCACACAACACTCTGTTAAGTTATTAATGGAAAGCGGATTAAGTCCGAATATATTGGTTTGCAGAACTGAATATCCTCTAAATGATTCTATTAAAGAAAAATTAGCGCTGTTTTGTAATGTTCAAAAGGAAGATGTAATAGAGTCTATTGATGCTAAAACGATTTATGAAGTACCCAATTTAATGTTAAAAGAAGGATTGGATAAAGTAGTTTTAGAAAAATTACAACTTTCTACAGAAGTACAACCAACTTTGAATGAATGGAATATCTTTTTAAATAAACTAAATAACCCTAAAAATACTGTTGAAATTGGTTTAATTGGAAAATATGTTGAATTACAAGATGCTTATAAATCAATTGTAGAAGCTTTTATTCATGCAGGAACTAAAAATGACATTAAAGTAATTATTAAATGGATTCATTCTGAATCATTTACAACCAAAAATATCCAACAAAAATTAAAAGGATTAAACGGAATTTTAGTTGCTCCAGGTTTTGGTGAACGCGGAATTGAAGGGAAAATATCAGCCATACAATATGCGCGAGAAAATAAAATCCCTTTTTTAGGTATTTGTCTTGGAATGCAAATGGCCGTTATTGAATTTGCCAGAAATGTTGTTGGATTAAAAGATGCTTTTTCAACAGAAATGGATGCGTCGACTAAGCATCCCGTTATCGATTTAATGGAAAGTCAGAAAGAGATTACTGATAAAGGTGGAACTATGCGTTTAGGAGCTTGGAAATGTCTACTTAAAAAAGATTCTAAATCATATCAGGCATATCAAACTGAAATTATTAGCGAGCGTCATAGACATAGATATGAATTTAACAATGATTACTTAGAGCAAATTACCGATGCCGGAATGATTGCAACAGGTGTAAATCCAGAGACTAATTTGGTAGAAATTATTGAAATCCCTTCTCATCCCTGGTTTGTAGGCGTTCAGTATCATCCAGAATATAAAAGTACTGTTTTAAATCCACATCCTTTATTTGTAGATTTTGTGAAAGCTGCGTTAAAATATCAACTAAATCATGAATAAAGTTTCATGTATCTATCCAATAAAAATAGATTGATTAAATTTGCACGATTTTAAAACTCAATACTGAGTAAAAAATATAATATAAAATGGAAGAAAAAAAATTTGACCTCAATTCATTAATAGGATTTATTTTATTAGGATTAATTATGGTTTGGTATTTTTACATGAACCAACCAACTCCAGAAACCCTACAAAACAATCAAGAACAGGTAGTTAAAGACACCGCAACTCCTGAAAAGAAAAATAATTTAACTGAAACAGCAGAAAAAAATTCTGCAATATTACCTACAGATTCTACTGCTATTGCTAAATATCAAAGTAAATTAGGTGCTTTTTCTTATGCTTCAACTTTGCCAAGTGCCAAAGAAGAAACTACTGTTTTAGAAAATGACTTGGTAAAATTAACAATTGCCAATAAAGGTGGGCAAATTGTAGAAGCGCAACTTAAAAAGTTTAGAGCTCATGATTCACTTCCTTTATATCTTATAAAAGATAACAATGCATTGTTTAATTTAAATTTTACTACTGCAGACAATAGAGTTCTAAATTCTAAAGATTTATTTTTTGAACCAACTTTTACAAAAAATAACGATTCTCAAATTTTATCGATGAAATTAAAAATTTCTGAAGATAAGTTTATTGAATATCGATATGAAATGAAAGATGCTGATTATATGGTAGATTTTGCCATAAAATCGGTTGGAATTAATGATATGATTAATACAGCTCAAGATGTAAAATTAACTTGGGATTTAAAAAGTATCAGTCAGGAAAAAAGTGTAAAATACGAAAATCAATATTCAACTTTACGTTGGTTACATGACGGAACTGAGTTTGACAAAATAAACTCGATGAGTGATGATGAAGAAACCATCAATAATGTAAATTGGATTGCCTACAAACAACAATTTTTTTCATCTATCTTAATAACAGAAACTCCTTTTAAAAATGCCAAATTAGGGGTAGTAAATTTGGTAAAAGATGACCAAGTTGATACACTTTTTACAAAACAATATAGCACCTCAATTCCGTTAGAAATCAAAAATGGCGAAATGAATTACGCTATGAATTGGTATTATGGCCCTTCAGATTATGATATTTTAACGAGCTATGAAGATAAAAACCTAGCTGATGTTATTAATTTAGGTTGGGGTATTTTTGGTTGGCTCAATAAATGGTTGTTTTTCCCAGTATTTAATTTTTTAAGCGGAATTATTTCAAATTTTGGTTGGGTTATTATTTTAATGACTATTGTAGTTCGTATTTTTATGTCTCCTTTAGTTTACAAATCATATCTATCAAGTGCTAAAATGAAGGTATTGAAACCTGAAATGGAAGAGTTAAATTCTAGACTTCCAGGTAAAGAAAATGCCATGAAACGTCAACAAGAAATGATGCAGATATATAACAAAGCAGGTGTAAATCCGATGTCTGGCTGTATGCCTGCATTATTACAAATGCCTATTTTCTTTGCATTATTTCAATTTTTCCCTGCAATGATTGCATTACGTCA
This sequence comes from Flavobacteriaceae bacterium, assembly GCA_023700885.1. Classification (GTDB taxonomy): domain Bacteria; phylum Bacteroidota; class Bacteroidia; order Flavobacteriales; family Flavobacteriaceae; genus JAGXRT01. The sequence continues at coordinate 3,961 of JAMPYA010000069.1, read as the reverse complement.
GGAAGGATTTTTATGGGCTGATGACTTATCATCTTATGATAGTGTTTTTAAATTACCATTTTATATTCCATTTTACGGAGATCACGTGAGTTTATTTCCAATTTTAGCATCAGTAGCTATTTTCTTTTATATGAAAATGAGCCAAAGTCAACAAATGGGAATGCAACAACCAACACAAGAAGGCATGCCAGATATGCAACAAATGATGAAAATCATGATGTATATTTCTCCTTTAATGATGTTGTTTTTCTTTAATATGTACGGAAGCGGATTGAGTTTATACTATTTTGTTTCTAACTTATTAACTATTGGGATAATGTTAGTTATCAAACATTTTATAATAGATGAAGAAAAAATTCACGCTCAAATTCAGGAAAACAAAAAGAAACCACAAAAGGTGAGTAAATTCCGTCAAAAATTGGGTGAAGCCATGAAACAAGCCCAAGAACAACAAGAAAAGAAAAACCCTAAAAAGAAATAAATAATTTTTAATTTAAATCCTGAGTAACATCAGGATTTTTTTTTACATTGATTTTAATAAACTGATTTAAATCAACCTATAAATTAAAAGAGATTTGTAGCTTTGAAACATCAATTTAGAATATATTGAAACAAATCATTCTTAAAATTTAAAAAATGGAAAAAATTGTATTGTTATATCACACTACAGATGGACATACCACTGAAATTTGTGAAGCTATAAAAAATAAAATTGACACTGCTAAAAATGAAATAACTATTGTGTCATTAATAGCTCAACCCGATTTTGATATCACTCCTTTTGATAAGGTTGTAATTGGTGCTTCCATTCGTTACGGTTACCACGACAAATCTGTTTTTAAATTTATTAAGAAAAATAAAGAAATACTAGATCAAAAGAAAAATGCATTTTTTTCAGTGAATGTTGTTGCTAGAAAACCAGAGAAAAACACCGCAGAGACCAATCCATATTTACAAAAGTTTTTGAGTCAAATTACATGGAAACCAAAGTTATTAGATGTTTTTGCCGGAAAAATTGAATATCCTAAATACGGTTTTTTTGATCGATTTATGATTCAATTAATTATGAGAATGACTAAAGGGCCAACTGATAAAACCCAAACCTACGAGTTTACCGATTGGAATAGAGTAAAAGCTTTTGGTAAAAAAATAAGTGAATTATAGTTTTTATTAAGCAGACGAAAGAATATAGATAAAAGACTATTATTTTAACAACCAACAATTTATCGCATTTTCTTTTTCCTTTAGATTGCCGTCGATTTAATATTATACCACTGTAAAAATACTTAAAGTCTATTAGTATCTTTGAAATAAACATTGGCATAACTTCTTAAAAAACCCGTTCCGTATCCTAAAAATTGTATCAAAGTGGTAATAGTACTTACAAAACCTACTTTAACACTTTTATTTTGGATTGAAGCGTCTAAAAATAATACTATAAAATAGATTTTATACATCAGCCATAACTGCCAATAACCTAAAAATAATCCTATAATTGAAAAAATTATTCCCATCATAAAAAGGGATGGAAACCAATACGTAATTTTTGCCGTTGCTGGATATTTTTTATTTAAAATGGGTCTTGCGGTGCCAAAATTATAGGTTTGACTTAAAAATTGTTTAAAAGTCGATCGTCTTTTATGAAAAACAAAAGCTTTTTCTATGAGTTGAGTCTTAAATCCTAAATTTATAAGTCTAAGTGATAAATCGATATCCTCACCATATTTCATTTTAGAATAACCTTTTGTTGCCTCAAACGCAATTTTAGAAATTCCCATATTAAAACTTCTTGGTTGAAATTTACCAACAGCATTCTTTTTACCTCTAATTCCGCCAGTTGTTAACAAAGATGTCATACTATAATTTATGGCTTTTTGAATCGTAGTAAATGATTCATGAGCAGCATCTGGACCTCCAAAAGCATCTGTATAGTTAAGGGTTAAGGTTTTGCAAACTTTATTCAAATAATGAATTGGCAATAGAACATCAGAATCTAAAATGATAAAATAATTTCCAGAAGCGTGTTCCATTCCATAATTTCTACTAGCTCCTGCCCCACTATTTTCTTTAAAGAAATATTTTAAGTTCAGCTGGTTTTCATACTTCTTAATTATATAGTCACATTTTTCATTAGAGCCATCTTCAACAATTATAATCTCAAAATCATCTTTAAAAGATTGTAAAGATAAACTCATTAAAAGTTCATCAATTTCTTGCGGACGATTATATACTGGAACGATGATTGAAAAATGTAACTCCAAAATCAACTATTTTTATCGATTCAAATTTAATAAAAAAAGCTCCCAATGGAAGCTTTATGTTTCATTTATAAATATTATCTAAATCTATAGATTTAATCTCTTAAATAATCATTTACTATAGCATCACTAATTCCCATATTAGAGAATCCACCATCATGTAAAAGATTTTGTAGTGTTACTTTTCTTGTTAAATCTGAGAACATAGAAATAGTATAATCTGCACATTCTAAAGCTGTAGCATTTCCTAGTGGCGACATTTTTTCTGCAAATGACAAGAAATCTTGAAATCCTTTAACACCTGAACCAGCTGTAGTGGGAGTGGGAGATTGTGAAATTGTATTAACACGCACTTTAAAATCACGCCCAAAGAAATACCCAAAACTACGAGCAATAGACTCTAAATAAGCTTTATTATCTGCCATATCATTATAATCTGGAAACACTCTTTGTGCGGCCATATAAGAAAGCGCTACGATACTTCCCCACTCATTCATAGCTTGATTTTTATATAAAACGTTCATCACTTTATGAAATGATAAAGCAGAAACATCAAACCCTTTATGCGTATAATCATAATTTTGATTGGTATAATGATTTCCTTTTCTAACATTTATAGACATTCCAATAGAATGTAAAACAAAATCTAATTTACCACCTAAAATCTCCACAGATTTAGTAACTAAATTTTCTAAATCTTCCATTGAGGTTGCATCAGCCGGAATAATTTCAGAGCCAGTTTTTTCTGCCAAAGCGTTAATTTCACCAAATCGCATCGCAACCGGAGCATTTGTTAAAACAAATATTGCACCTTCTTCATGGGCACGTTCTGCTACTTTCCAAGCAATTGAATTCTGATCTAAAGCACCAAAAATAATACCTCTTTTCCCTTTGAGTAAATTGTACATAATTATATTTTATTTGTTGAATTTATTGGTCTTTTAAAGTCGCAAAGTTAATCGAATATTTTAAAATTGAAACTTTTAATTTAAGAGCTCTTTTGCGTGTTCAATAGCTGAGGCTGATATTGATTTTCCTCCTAACATTTCTGCTAGTTCTTTTATTCTTTCAACTTTTGACAATTTTCTAATTTGAGTTTTGGTAATATCCATTTCATCATTCTTATATACTTTTAAATGATGATTACCTTTTGCAGCTATTTGTGGTAAATGAGTAATGGTTATAACTTGCATATTTGTTGCCATTTCTTGCATTATTTCTGCCATTTTATTGGCCACTTCACCTGAAATTCCAGTATCTATTTCATCAAATATTATAGTAGGTAAATTACTGTAATTTGATAGGACTGATTTGATTGCTAACATTATTCTTGACATTTCACCACCAGAAGCAACTTTCTTTAATGCTCCTAAATTAGATCCTTTATTAGCAGAAAACAACCATTCTATCTCATCTTTTCCATTGCTAGAAAAAGCATCTATTAGGTTTAAAACAATTTTAAATTGAGCATTTGGCATTCCAAGTTGTTTTAGAATATACTCTAACTGTGATGTTAAATCTGGTATTACTTTTAATCTTTTCTGATGAATTTCTGCAGCTAATTGGTTTAATTGTACCTCTACTTTTTTAATTTCTAATTCTTTTTCTTTAATTACTTCTGAAGCATTTTCAACTATTTTTATGTTCTCTGCTAATTCTTCCTGAAGCACTAATAAATCTGAAATTGAATTTAGATGATGTTT
>JAMPYA010000068.1 GCA_023700885.1 Flavobacteriaceae bacterium | reverse complement strand
TTAAGGTGGTTATAGCAATAGGGCTCACCTCTTCCCATTCCGAACAGAGAAGTTAAACCTATTTGCGCAGATGGTACTGCCATTATGGTGGGAGAGTATGTCGCCGCCTTCCTCAAAACCCTCATTAGAAATAATGAGGGTTTTTTTATGCCCTCCTGACTTCATCAATAAGACACCCAAAATTATTTAAAATGGCTTAAAATTGCTTTTTGCTCGTTGGTTTTGTCTAATAACATAAGCTCAACAGCGATGTTTAGGCTTTTTTTATGCCCTATTTTTTACCTATTTAAAAAAAAATGTTTTATTATTTATTGATTTTTATCATGAGATTAACCCATATTATGCTCTAATTTTGTGGTCTTAAAATACACTTATTATGTTTGACTGGTTTTATAGACTTTTTTTACCAACCGAAAATCCTGATGTGACACAATCGTTAGTAGTTATTATGCTCGTTATTGGGGCTGGGGTTTTTGTTGGTCGTATAAAAATAGGTAAAATTTCTTTTGGAGTTTCTGCTGTCATGTTTTTAGGTTTATTGTTAGGACATTTTGGTTATAGGATTCAAATTGGAATTTTAGATTTTATAAGAGACTTAGGCCTGATTTTATTTGTTTATGGAATTGGAATACAAGTTGGACCATCATTTTTTTCATCCTTTAAAAAAGAAGGGTTGCGTTTAAATATTTTAGCAGTAAGTACCGTTCTTTTAGGTGGATTATTAACTTATCTTCTTCATTTTGGAACAGGTTTAGGAATAGAGAACATGGTTGGTATCATGTCGGGTGCTGTAACAAATACGCCTGGTTTAGGAGCTGCTAAAAGTACTTTAGTTGAAATTCAAAATCAATTTCCAAACAAAATATTTAATGATCCTGCCATTGGTTATGCTATTACTTATCCATTAGGGGTTTTTGGTATTATAGGTATGATTATTCTATCTAAAACATTATTAAAGGTTAATCCTGAATTAGAGTTGCGTAAATTTAGGTTGTTAAAAATCAATCGTGAATTTCCACCAGTTTATAAAAAATGTAGAATTACAAATAGCAGTGTATTTGATAAAACGTTAGGTGATGTAATTAAAGAATGCGGACATGAAGTTGTAATCTCAAGAATTAAACATAGTGATTCTGAAACCGTTTTTTCACCAAGTTTGGATCAAAAACTACAAGAAAACGATGTTTTGATGGTTGTTGGTATAGAGCCGAATGTAAATGGTTTTATACAAAAGACGGGAAGGATATCTAAAGATTTATTAATCGAATCTGATAAAGATATTCAATACACTAATATTTATGTTACCAATAAAAAGGCTACTCATAAAAAATTAGAAGATTTAGATTTATACACCCGATATGATTTAAAAGTAACGCAAGTTTTTAGAGCCAGTAAAGCCATGTTAGCACGCCCATCACTGGAGTTGTTTTATGGCGATATTCTTAGAGTTGTTGGTACTGAAGAAGCCATCAATGAAGCCAAAAAAGTGATTGGTAATTCTGAAAAAAAATTATTAGAACCCGATTTCCTTTCTATTTTTGGTGGATTAATAATAGGAATTATTTTAGGTTCTATCCCAATTATAATTCCGTCTTTACCAATACCAATTAAATTAGGATTTGCTGCCGGACCCTTAATTGTAGCGTTATTAATAAGTAGATTTGGAGGAATTAGTTTTATCCATTCTTATGTAAATACAGGTGCCATTTACTTTATGAAAGATTTAGGAATTTGTTTATTCTTTGCGGCAGTTGGGGTTCATGCAGGTGAAAAATTTTATGCCAATTTTGTAGAATATAATGGATGGTTATGGATGGTTTACGGCTCGGCAATTACTTTTATTCCACTTATTTTTATGGTTATTATTGCAAAAGTTTTTATGAGATTAAACTTTTTACAATTATCAGGTTTGATGAGTGGAACTTATACTGATCCTGCCGCACTTTCGTTTAGCACTTCTTACTTAGATAGTGATATTCCTATTCAGACTTACGCTACAGTTTATCCATTGGTTACCATTACAAGGATATTTGTAGCTCAATTATTAATATTGTTATTTACATAAATCTTTTTATGAATACAATAACAGTATTGATTTGAGTTTAAATAAAAAAATCCAACTTCAAAAGTTGGATTTTTTAATTCAATTGAAATGAAAAAGTTTATCCGTTTAAAACTCCTCTAGAAATTACAATTTTCTGAATTTCCGAAGTTCCTTCATAAATCTGAGTAATTTTTGCGTCGCGCATCAATCGTTCTACATGATATTCTTTCACATAACCATATCCACCATGAATTTGAACCGCTTCAGTAGTAATCCACATGGCAGATTCTGCTGCAAATAATTTAGCCATAGCTCCAGATAAATCATAATTTTGATGTTGATCTTTATCCCATGCAGCTTTTATACATAAATGACGAGCAGCTTCAATAGTTGTAGCCATATCCGCTAATTTAAACGCAATAGCTTGGTGCTCGCTAATGGCTTTTCCAAAAGCTTTACGCTCTTTAGAATATTGTAAAGCCAATTCATAGGCTCCTGAAGCAATACCTAAGGCCTGTGAAGCAATTCCAATTCTACCACCAGCAAGGGTTTTCATCGCGAATTTAAATCCGAATCCATCTTCACCAATTCTATTTTCTTTAGGAACTTTAACATCAGTAAACATTAAAGAGTGTGTATCAGATCCTCTAATTCCTAACTTATTTTCTTTTGGACCTACTTCAAAACCGGGCATTCCTTTTTCAATAATTAAAGCATTAATGCCTTTATGACCTTTAGCAACATCCGTTTGTGCAATTACTAAATATACACTTGCTGTGCCACCGTTGGTGATCCAGTTTTTAGTACCGTTTACCAAATAATAATCTCCCATATCAACGGCAGTGGTTCTTTGCGATGTTGCATCAGATCCGGCTTCTGGTTCACTTAAACAAAAAGCACCAATAATTTCTCCTTTGGCTAAAGGCACCAAATATTTTTGTTTTTGCGCTTCAGTACCGAAAGTTTCTAATCCCCAACAAACTAATGAGTTGTTAACAGACATTACTACAGATGCAGAGGCATCAATTTTAGAAATTTCTTCCATTGCCAATACATAAGAAACAGCGTCTAATCCGCTACCACCATATTTTGGATCTACCATCATACCCAGAAAACCAAGTTCACCCATTTTTTTAACTTGTTCAGCAGGAAATTTTTGATGTTCGTCTCGTTCTATTACGCCAGGGAGCAATTCGGTTTGTGCAAAATCACGAGCAGCATCGCGAATCATTATTTGTTCTTCGGTTAAGTTAAAATCCATAATATATTGTTGTATAATTAATTATTTTTAAAGCTCTCAAAGATACTAATTTAATTAAAAGTGATTTGTATTTTTACAAAATTATGGAAGATAAAATATATCATGTTATTGGTTTAATGAGCGGCACTTCACTAGATGGTGTCGATTTAGTTTATGTTACTTTTTTATCAGATAACAATTTTAAATTTAAGATTGAATATGCCAAAACTTATCAATATTCAGAGGAGTGGCGCGAGAAACTAAAAATAGCATTTAAAGTTTCTGCCGAGGAAATTAGTTTTTTGAATTTTGAATATGGACGTTATTTAGGTCAATTAATAAATCAATTTATTGATGAGTTTTCAATTAGTAATATAGATTTTGTTGCTTCTCATGGACATACCATTTTTCATAATCCTGCAAAAAAATATACCCTACAAATTGGACATGGTAGCAGTATTGCAGCTACTACAAATTTAAAAGTAATCTGTGATTTTCGCTCCCAAGATGTTGCTTTGAGCGGACAAGGCGCTCCATTAGTACCAATTGGAGATTTAATACTGTTTTCTGATTATGATTATTGCCTTAATTTAGGAGGATTTGCAAATATTTCCTATCAAGAAAATGGTGTAAGAAAAGCATTTGATATTTGTCCGGTCAATGTTGTTTTAAATTATTTTGCTGAAAAGTTAGGATTGCAATTTGATGAAAATGGAACATTAGCCTCTGCTGGTAAAATAAATGATGAATTACTTCATGAGTTAAATAATTTATCTTTTTATACAAGTTCTGCACCAAAATCATTAGGTATTGAGTTTTTAAAGTCAACAATTTTACCTTTAATAAGCAACTATTCAATATCAGAAGAAGATGTTTTATGTACCTATGTAGAACACATTGCTATAAAAATTGCCGACAAAGTAATGCCTCATAAAAATATTTTAGTTACAGGAGGAGGAACCTATAATTTATTTTTAATCAATCGAATTAAAGAAATTTCCAAAACCGAACTTATTATTCCATCTGATTTATTAATAAATTATAAAGAAGCATTAATTTTTGCTTTGTTAGGAGTGCTCCGAGTGGAAGAGAAAACTAATTGCTTAAAAAGTGTCACAGGCGCTTCAAAAGATCACTCTAGCGGCGTCATATTTAACCCGTAGTTTGTATATTAGCGCATTAATATAATTTTATAGTTTTAACAATTAACGCATGGAATCATTAATTATAATTATTTTTATTTTAGGGTATCTTTCAATAACATTAGAGCACACATTTAAAATTGATAAACTTATCCCTGCATTAGCCATGATGGCAATTATGTGGGCAATAGTTGCTTTAGGCCATTTAGAAGTTTTTAATGTAGACGCTACATTACGCGTATTAGTACCAACGCATTTAGAAGAAATTTTGTTACATCATTTAGGCAAAACTTCTGAAATTCTAATTTTCTTAATTGGCGCAATGACTATAGTCGAAATTATTGATTATTTTAATGGATTTGCTACTATAAAAGGGTTTGTTAAAACTAGAAGTAAGTTAAAATTATTATGGATTTTTTCATTTCTAGCATTTATTTTATCCTCAATTATTGATAATTTAACAGCTACTATTGTCCTTATTTCCATATTAAGAAAATTAATGAATAGTAGAGAAGATAGAATTTGGTATGCCGGTATTATTATTATAGCAGCTAACGCTGGTGGAGCTTGGTCTCCAATTGGTGATGTTACAACTACTATGTTATGGATTGCTAATAAAGTGAGTGTAGAACAACTTATTATTCATTTATTTATACCATCAATAATTGCAACGGTGGTGCCTACTGCTATCGCTTCTTTTATGCCAGCTTTTAAAGGAAATATTGAAGAAATTAAGGAAGAAGGTGACGAAAAATCAAACAAATATGGAGCTTTTATGTTGTATTTAGGTTTAGGAGCCATCATTTTTGTACCAATATTTAAGACAATTACTCATTTACCTCCTTATGTAGGAATGATGTTATCATTGGCTGTTGTAGCAATTTTTGCTGAAATATTAAGCAATAGAAAATTTGCGATGACTTCATTTAATGATGAATCAGATAATTCTTCACATTATAGCCCTGTTCATAAAGCCTTATCAAAGGTAGAAATGCCAAGTATTTTATTTTTCTTAGGTATTTTAATGGCTGTTGCTGCTTTAGAATCATTAGGTCATTTATACGGTTTTGCAAACTGGTTACAAGAAGCAATGCCAAAATTAGGAACAGAACTTGCCAATTCTCAAGTTTCAGATTTAGTAATTATTTTATTAGGCATGGGTTCTGCAGTTATAGATAATGTGCCTTTAGTGGCTGCAAGTATAGGAATGTTTCCACAGGGAATAGATGATCCTATTTGGCATTTTGTTGCTTTCGCAGCAGGAACAGGAGGAAGCATGTTAATTATAGGTTCAGCTGCCGGCGTTGTTGCTATGGGAATGGAAAAAATTGACTTCTTTTGGTATTTAAAAAAGTTTACCGGATTAGCCTTTCTTGGATATATGGCTGGCTCAATAACGTTTATGATTTTACGATTATTTTTGTATTAGAATATGTTTATTAAACCGAGAAAATTTTCTCGGTTTTTTTTTGATAAAAAATTAATGAACCAATTGATTTACTACATTTGTTATAAATTAAATGAAATTTTTGAAACTTTAAATTAGTTTGTGACCAATTTTGTTATAAAGATCTATTGTTCTTAAAATATTTAAAATAATATCCCATATTGAATTAATTTAAATTCTATCAGGGTATGAACATGAATAATAATAGAACTCATTTACCTTTATAGCTTTATCATGTTTGATAATCTAATGGATGTCAAATTATATAATTTAAAATCTTAAAATATAAGTTTATTAGTTCAACAAAACTTTAATAGAATTATCAAAATGGAGTATTTATTAATTATTATTTTCGTATTGGGTTATTTGACTATTACCCTAGAGCATACTTTAAAAATAGACAAATTAATTCCCGCAATCACAATGATGGCTTTAATGTGGGCGGTTATTTCACTAAATCATCTTAATGTTTATCATTTTGATGATGTTTTAAAACAACTTGTACCTGCGCATCTTGATGAAACATTACTTCATCATTTTGGCAAAACAACAGAGATTTTGATTTTCCTGATTGGTGCTATGACCATTGTAGAAATTATCGATTATTTTGATGGTTTTGCAACAATAAAAGGATTTGTAAAAACAAAAAGTAAAAGGAAACTTATTTGGGTTTTGATAGTACTTGGTTTTTTTCTTTCGGCAGTTATTGATAATCTGACAGCAACTATCATATTAATTTCTATTTTACGAAAAATTATTAAAGATAGAGAACTCAGAATTTGGTATGCAAGCTTAATTGTAATAGCCGCAAATGCAGGGGGCGCTTGGACACCAATTGGCGACGTAACAACCACAATGTTATGGATTGCCAATAAGGTTACTACTATTAATTTGATGAAATATTTATTTATCCCATCAGTCATATCTGTATTAATTCCGGCTATAATAGCAACATTTTTACCAATATTTAAAGGAAATATTTCAACAGATGTTCAAGAAAATGAAAAAACCGCTAAATACAGTTCAGTGATGTTATATTTAGGTTTAGGCGGTATTGTTTTTGTACCCATATTTAAAACCATAACGCATTTGCCACCCTATATCGGCATGATGTTTTCGCTTGCAATAATTGCAATAGTAGCTGAAATCTTAAGTTTAAGAAAATTTAAAATGACTATACCAGATGATGAAGGAATAGAAGGACACCATAGTCCAATTCATAAATCTTTATCTAGAATTGAACTTCCAAGTGTTTTGTTTTTTCTTGGTATATTAATGGCAGTAGCAGCATTAGAGTCAGTAGGAAATTTATTTCACTTTGCAGCATGGTTAAAGATTGCAATACCTAATATTGATATAGTGGTACTTTCTTTAGGGTTTGGTTCTGCTGTTATTGATAATGTCCCTCTAGTTGCTGCTAGTATCGGGATGTTTTCAGAAGTTATTGATAATCCGTTATGGCATTTTATTGCATTCTCAGCTGGAACTGGAGGAAGCATGTTAATTATTGGTTCAGCTGCAGGAGTTGTAGCAATGGGAATGGAAAAAATAGATTTCTTCTGGTATTTAAAAAATATTTCATGGTTAGCACTTCTTGGATTTTTAGGAGGTTCAGGTATGTTTATTATTATGAGAATGTTGTTAGCATAATGTTAAAACCGAGATTTTTCTCGGTTTTTTTATATAGATATGATAAAATACAATTAACATATTGTATTTTCGTTATTAAATTAATCAAACAAATTTCTTATGCTGTTATTTATTCAACAAGAAACGGAAACCGTACAACAATTGGTTCAAGAAGCCGTATCCGTAGAAAAAAAACTTTCAATTTATGAGTTAATTGTAAGTGGAGGCATTGGTGGTCAAGTAATCATAGGATTGCTTTTTATTTTATTAGCAGTATCACTTTATATTTACTTTGAACGTTATTTTGCCATTAAATCAGCCTCTGAAATTGACAAGGATTTTATGAATCAAATTAAAGATTTGGTAATGAATGGAAAATTAGATGCGGCCAAAATGGTTTGTGCAAAAACTAATTCTCCTAGTGCTCGATTGGTTGAAAAAGGAATTTCACGTATTGGAAAACCATTGGCAGATATCAATACGGCCATAGAAAATGCAGGTAAGTTAGAAATATATAACCTTGAAAAAAATGTAAGTGTTATTGCTACGATTGCCGGTGCTGCGCCCATGTTAGGTTTTCTTGGAACAGTAATTGGAATGATTTTAGCAATTCATCAAATTGCTAATGCTGGGGGTCAAATAGACATAAAAATGCTTTCTGATGGTTTATATACCGCAATGACCACAACAGTTGCAGGTTTAATTGTTGGTATTATTTCATATATAGCTTATAACCATTTAGTTGTTAAAACAGATAAAGTAGTGTATCAAATGGAAGCGAAATCTTTAGAGTTTCTTGATTTATTAAATGAACCCGTTTAGATAAATTATGAATATTAGAGGAAGAAATAAAGTAACGCCAGAATTTAGTATGGCATCTATGACAGATATTGTATTTCTGTTATTGATATTTTTTATGATTACTTCAACATTAGTAACTACAAGTGCACTGGATATTTTATTGCCAAAAGCTGAAGGGAAAACCGAAAGCAAAAAAGCAGTTTCCATAACCATTACTAAAAATTTAGAATATTTTATCGATAATAAACCAACATCTATAGAAGCTGTTGAACAAGAATTGGCAGCTCTGTTAAAGTCTGAAGAAAATCCTTCACTTATTTTAAGAGCAGAAGAAGGAGTGCCAATTGAATACGCTGTTACCATAATGGATATCGCTAATAGAAATAAATACAAAGTTATACTAGCAGTTAGACCAAAATAAAAAATGATTTTTTTAGACAACAAACATAAACGTAAATCAGCTATAATAACAACTGTTATTTTAGTTTTATTTGTGTTATGTACTCTTATATTTGGATTATCCTATTGGGATCCTCCTAAAGAATATGGTATTTCAGTAAATTTTGGAACCTCTGATATTGGACAAGGTGATAATCAGCCAACCGAAGCAATAATGTCAGATCTGGTTCCAACACAGCAATCATCTTCATCAATAGTTCCTACAAAAGTTATTGACAAAGTAGTTACTCAGGATATTGAAGAGTCAGTTGTTATAAAAGCAAAACCTGTCAAGAAAACAACAACAGTAACAGAAACTAAACCAACAGTGGTTCAAAAGACCGTAACAGCCCCAACACCAGATAAATCTACTTCAGATGCTTTAAATAGTTTGCTAAAAGGTCAAAAATCTGATGGAAAAGCTACAGGTGGTGAAGGAAATGATCTTAAAGCGGGCGATAAAGGTCAAATAGATGGTGATCCAAATGCTCAAGGATATTACGGCAGTGGAGGCACTGGAGGTGGTGGAGACTATCAACTAGGAAATAGAAAAGCTTTAAATAAACCAAAACCCAATTACATCTGTGATGAAGTAGGAACAGTGGTGGTACATATAGAAGTGGATAGAAATGGTAATGTTACCAATGCAATACCAGGCGTAAAAGGCACCACTAACTCTGCAGAATGTCTTAAATCAGAAGCAAAAAATGCAGCTTTAAAAACCACATGGCAACCAGATAGTAATGCAACATCAAAGCAAATTGGTTATATTCGCTACCGTTTTTCAATATCTCAATAAATATTCATGAATTATCAAGAAACACTTGATTGGATGTTTGCTCAATTACCCATGTTTCAGCGTGTCGGAGCAGTAGCGTTTAAAAAAGACTTAACTAATACCATCGCTTTAGCAAATCATTTAGGAAATCCACAACATCATTTTAAATCTATACACGTTGGCGGAACTAACGGAAAAGGTTCTACCAGTCATATGTTGGCTTCCGTACTCATGGAAGCTGGCTATAAAGTTGGTTTGTACACATCGCCACACTTAAAAGATTTTAGAGAACGTATCCGCATTAACG
>JAMPYA010000067.1 GCA_023700885.1 Flavobacteriaceae bacterium | reverse complement strand
TTATACCGGATTACGAATTGGCGTTTCGGCAGCTAAAGGAATTTGTTTTGCAATAGATAAACCTTTAATAAGTGTTGATACTTTAAAAGTTTTAGCATCTCAACTAAATGTTAAAAATGGTTATATTATACCGATGTTAGACGCTCGACGATTAGAAGTTTATTCCTCAATTTTTGATAAGCATCATCAAGAAATTAGAAAAACTGAAGCTGAAATTTTAAATGAAGATTCATTTATTAATTATCTAAATTCAGAAAAAGTTTATTTTTTAGGCGATGGTTCTGATAAATTTAAATTGATGATTAGCCATCCTAATGCTATTTTTATCGACAATAAATTCCCTTCCGCCCATGAAATGGGAATTTTATCAGAAGAAAAATTTCAGAAAAATGAATTTGAAAATCTAGCTTATTTTGAACCTTTTTATTTAAAAGATTTTGTAAGCACAGTGAAATAGCCATTTTTGTAAAAACATCAATTTTTATAAATATATTTTTATTCAAACTAACATTTTTCATGAGACAATTTAAAAATCAATAAATATCTACACATAAAGACTTAAAAAATTAATATTTATCAACAAACTGTTAAAAACAAATTCACTTTCGTTTAAAATCATAACATTAGCTTAACATTGGTATTGTTAATTTTGTTTCAAAATTTGAAAAACATTTTTATGGAAAACTATTATTTAATGTTAATTATTGCTTTGGGTTTTTTAGCCGTCCTTGATTTAGTTGTAGGGGTAAGCAATGATGCAGTAAACTTTTTAAATTCTGCTATTGGGTCTAAAGCCGTTTCTATGCGCACCATTCTAATTGTTGCCAGTATCGGAATTGTATTAGGCGCAGTTTCATCAAGCGGAATGATGGAAGTTGCCAGAAGCGGCATCTTTGTTCCTGGTAAATTCTACTTTAGTGAAATCATGATCATTTTCATGGCAGTAATGTTAACAGATGTTATATTACTCGATTTCTTTAACACCTTAGGATTACCAACCTCTACCACGGTTTCTCTTGTTTTTGAATTATTAGGTGCTGCCGTAGCGATGGCTTTGATAAAAATATCTGTAGACAGCCAGTTAACTACCGATAATTTACTCGATTTTATCAATCAAGCAAAAGCCGTTGAAATTATTTCGGGCATTTTAATATCGGTTGTAATTGCTTTTACTGTAGGTGCATTGGTTCAATTTTTAACTCGTTTGCTATTAACGTTTAACTTTGAAAAAAGACCTAAATATTATGCTGCTATTTTTGCAGGATTATCCTTAATTTCTATCACCTATTTTATCGTTCTAAAAAGTTTTAAAGGCTCTACCTTTGATATTTTAGGCGATTATTTTGAAAGTCATAAATTATTAATTTTCGGAGGTGGTTTTGTAATTTGGTCTATTCTCTCCTACTTATTAATAGCTTTTTTTAGAGTTAACATTTATAAAATTATTATAGTTGCAGGTACCTTTGCTTTAGCAATGGCATTTGCTGGAAATGATTTGGTTAACTTTATAGGGGCTCCAATTGCAGCTTTTAATTCCTACGAAGTTTGGAGTGTTTCTGGGGTAGATGCCAATCAATTTAGTATGGAAGCTTTAGCGGGTAAAGTTCCCACTCCAACTTTATTTCTTTTGTTTGCAGGAGTAATTATGGTTTTAACTTTATGGTTTTCAAAAAAAGCGCGTACTGTAGCTGCAACAGAGGTTAATTTGGCACGTCAGGATCATGGTTATGAGCGTTTTGAACCAAATTTATTATCAAGAGTAATTGTTCGGTTTTTTGTAAATTCAGCTAAATTCTCTGAGAAAATAATGCCTACATCTATTCAAAATTGGATAGATAGTAAATTTGAAAAACCAGTTGTAAAACTTCCAAAAGATAAAACGTATGAATTGCCCGCTTTTGATATGGTTAGAGCTTCTACCAATTTAATGGTAGCGGGTATTCTTATTGCTTTCGCCACTTCATTAAAATTGCCATTATCTACAACATACGTAACTTTTATGGTGGCTATGGGTACTTCTTTAGCGGATAAAGCATGGGGAAGAGATAGTGCTGTTTATAGAGTTTCTGGGGTGCTGAGTGTAATTGCCGGTTGGTTCTTTACAGCTTTTGTGGCGTTTTCTGCTGCTGCCATTTTTACTTATTTTATCTTTATTGGCGGAGGAGCTGTTATTGCCTTTTTACTAATGTTTGTATTTTTTAATTTAGTAAGAAATTACTTATCTCATGCTAAAAAATATAAAGAGACTCAGCGTAAACAATTTATTAAAAATTCTGATGTAAAGAATATTCAAAGTGTAATCAATGAAAGCTCTAATCATATTTCTCAAGTTGTTAAACGTGTAAATAAACTTTATACCAACGTTGTTGAAGATTTAAGCACTCATGATTTGAATAAATTGACAAAAACCAATAAACACGTTAAAAAATTAAATGAAGAAATTGATGAATTAAAAGATGATGTCTTCTATTTTATCAAATCATTGGATGATTCATCAGTAAATGCAAGCCGCTTTTACATTATGGTTTTAGGATATTTGCAAGATGTTACACAATCAATTAGCTACATCTCTAAATCGAGTCATAAACATGTACAAAATAATCATCCTAATTTAAAAGATAGTCAAATTACAGATTTAAAATATATCAACACAGAGTTAAGCGAAATGCTAAAAGCGATTGAAGATGCTTTTGGTGCGCATTCTTTTGATCAACTTTCTTTAATAATTAATGATAAACAAGATTTATTTAATGATGTTTCTAACTCCATAGAGAAACAAGTTTCAAGAATCAGAACCGAAGACTCAAGTCCGAAAAACACCACTTTATATTTTGGTATATTGTTAGAAACTAAAGACTTAATAAATGCGATTATGAACATTCTTCAACTTTACGAAGAATATAACATTGCTTCAAAAAAATAATTTTAATAAATTAATTATTTACTTTCTTTTATCCACAATCTATAATATATATTTATGGATTGTGGTTTTTTTTGACCTTTAATTTATTATATTTGAAAAACCTCTGATTTATTTTTCTATTTTAATTATTGTTTATGCAAACTAATGATGCCAATTATCTTTTTTACGAATTAATTGAAAACTCAAACGACTTTATATATACTATAAACGCTGATGGATATATTACCTATGCCAACAATAAGTTACTAAACACTTTAGGCGTTACAGTTCAAGAGATTTTAAACACTCATTATATTGATTTTGTTCATCAAGAATATAAAGATTATGTTTTAAATTTTTATGAAAATCAGTTAAAACATAAAAAGGAAAATACTTACTTAGAGTTTATTACAATTAACAAAAAGGGAGAGGAATTTTGGATTGGTCAAGAAGTTAAAACCATTTATACACATGGATTGTTTAACTGTTTTTATGTTATTGGTCGCGATATAAACAAAGCAAAAGTTAAGCAATTAAAATATGTAAAATTAGTTCAAACTTTATCCTCACTATTTAAAAATATAGATGCTGGTATATTATTAATTGATGAAAATGGAAAAACAGTTTATGCCAACCAAAGATATCTTAACATTTTTGATATTCAAACTCCTTTAAATCAATTTATTGGAAAAACAGCCAATGAGTTAGCCCAAGAAAATTTAGTGCATTTTGAAAATCCATCACAAAATTTATCACGTGTTTTTACCCTGTTAAATGATCGTAAACTTGTTAGAAAAGAGGAAGTTCGTTTTAAAAATGGAAATATTTTTGAAAGAGATTATATCCCTATTTATGAAACAGGTGTATATAAAGGACACTTTTGGATGTACTATAATGTTACCACCGAAAAACAACTAACTGCCGAACTTAATAATTATAAATATGCATTAGATCAATCATCAATTGTAGTTATTGCAAACAAGGACGGAATTATTACAAATGTTAATGATAAATTTTGCGATATTTCAAAATACACAAAAGAAGAACTTCTCACAAGTAAAATGAATCTTGTAAACTCTGCATATCACCCAACTGAATTTTTTGAAAATTTATGGGATACTATTCAAAGTGGTAAAGTTTTAAGAACTGAAATAAGAAACAAATCAAAAGATGGGCACTTTTATTGGGTAGATTCTACGATTATCCCATTTGTAGACGAAAATAACATACCTTTTCAATACGTTGCAATTCAATCTGATATTACTTCAAAAAAAGAATTTGAAGCACAATTGGTTCACGCAAAACAAGATGCTGAAAATTCTTTAAAAATTAAAGAAGAGTTTATTTCTAATATGAGTCACGAAATTAGAACTCCCATGAACGCTCTTATTGGCTTTACAGATTTATTGCTCGAAACTGAATTAACAACCGAACAAAGGGAGCATCTAATAACTATTAAAAACTCAGAAAAATTATTGTTAACTCTAATTAATGATATTCTAGATCTAGCAAAATTAGAATCAGGTAAAATATTTTTAGAAAATGTTCCATTCAATATTCACGACACTTTACAAGAAGTTGTAAAGTTATTAAACGTTAATGCCACTGAAAAAAATATAGAATTAGAATTATTTATCAATTCTAAAGTGCCTCAAATGATTATTGGTGATACGACTCGTGTTCAGCAAATAATTCTAAACACCGTTGGAAACGCAATAAAATTTACCGAAAAGGGAGAAGTATCAATTTATGTTAAAAGTATAATTACTCAACACAAAGAAGTTACTATAACTTTTGAAATTAAAGATACCGGCATTGGAATTCCTAAAAGCAAATTAGATACCATCTTTGATTCATTTGAACAAGCATCAAACAGTACAACTAGATTATACGGAGGTACAGGACTCGGCTTATCAATTGTTAAAAAATTAGTTGATACGATGAATGGGGAAATAACCGTTGAAAGTGAAGTTGAAGTTGGAAGTACCTTTAAGATTAAAATACCATTTAAAATGGTAGATGACGGTTCTGTATCATTGGCTCAAATAATGCCTCAAATTAAAAAAGAGGAATTATCTCCACTTAATTTAAAAGTTTTATTGGTTGAAGACAATAAAACAAACCAATTATTAGCTAATACTCGATTAACGCGTTGGAATTGCGAGGTTGAAATTGCAAATCATGGTAAAGAAGCAATGGAACTTTTAGAAAAATATCCTTTTGATATTGTTTTAATGGATATCCAAATGCCAATTATGAATGGTTTTGAAGCAACCTCAGCTATTCGATCATCAGAAAATTCAAATTACAACCAGATTCCAATAATAGCAATGACTGCTCACGCATCACATAAAGAAGCCGAAAATGCTATTAAAAGAGGTATGAATGACTATATTTTTAAGCCTTTTGATTCAGAAGTTTTACATAAAAAAATACTGAAATACACCTCAAAATCAGTAGAAGATTCCAATGAAGAAGAAACTGAAGTTAGTACAGAAAAATTATTAGATTTAAAATTCTTGCGAGAAGAAACCTTTAATGATAAAGATATTATTGAAACTATTTTAAATTCATTTTTAATTGATTACAAAGATTTTTTAAATAACTGTGAAGCAGAAATTGAAAATCAAAACTGGGAAAAGATTTATGCCTTAGCACACAAAATAAAACCAAGCATCAGTATGTTAAGTATCAATAAACTTATACCTTTAATTGCTGAAATTGAGTACAAAAGTAAAAATCAAATGAATGTAGCCCAAATTTCAAATTTATTTCAAAAATGTAAATCATTTTTTAATCAGGTTGAACGTGAAATTAATCAAGAAATTAAAAAATTAAAATAAAATTATGCAATAGCCATGTTTGTTAAAACACACACTTGATGAAAAAATTTTAATCAAACTGACGTATTCCATATGACATTTAAAAAAACAATAAAAATCTACATATGAAATAGCCATGTTTGCTAAAACACACACTTGATGAAAAAATTTTAATCAAACTGGCGTATTCCATATGACATTTAAAAAAACAATAAAAATCTACATATGAAAGAAAAAGTATTATTAGCTGAAGACGACAAAACCCTGTCATTACTATTAAAATTCCGATTAGAGAAAGAAGGATATGAAACTTTTATGGCATCTGATGGTAATGAAGCCCAGAAACTTATTGAATCTAGTAATCCTGATATTATTTTAACAGATATTATGATGCCTTTTTCTAGTGGATTAGAAGTAATATCCTTTGTTAAAGACACCCTAAAAAGAGATACTCCTATAATTGTATTTTCTGCTGCTGGACAAGAAGAAATGGTTTTAAAAGCATTTAATCTTGGAGCCACAGATTTTATGAGTAAACCTTTTAGTCCCAATGAATTAATTATGAGAATTAAACGCATATTGATGCAGAAAAAATAGATTTTATGCAAGAATATTATAATGATTTAATTTCAATTTATCTTTCATTGCCTCTATTAATTCAAGTTATATGGGTTGTCATATTTATCGAAATACTCTTGATTCTTTCATCATTTATAAATCTTAATTTAATAAGAAGACGCTATCAATATAAAATTATAGAACAACAAAAATTAACAGATAAATATCAAGAAATATTAATTAATTATATCTATTTCACTGAGGATGAAATTGAAGAAAAAAATAAATCAACAAAACTTTTAAAAATTGCAGTCAAAAATAAATCAGACAGAAAAGTTATTCAAGATTTAATTCTTACACTTCATAATGATTTAACAGGAGAATTGGCAGTATTCTTAGAAACTTTATATTATGATTTGGGTTTAGTTCAATATTCTTTAAAGAAAATGAATAGCCCAGTTTGGTTTATCAAAATTAAAGGTATCAGAGAAGTTACTCAGATGAAAGTGAAAGATGTTTATACTGAAACCTTAATGCTCATTAACCATAAAAATCAATTGTTAAGAAGTGAAGCTCAGCTAACTATGGTAAAACTCTATCAGTTTGAGGGATTGAAATTTTTAGACACGCTACAATTTCCAATCACAGAATGGCAACAAATTTTACTTATTGAGGAAATACAATCTATTAGAAACTGCGAAGTACCAGATTTGACAAATTGGCTTTATTCTAAAAATGATTCTGTAATTTGTTTCTCGTTAAAATTGGTTAAATTGTTTAATCAAATTCAAATGAAAGAGGATCTGATTAAATTAGTACAACATCCTTCAGAAAAAGTTAGAAGAACAGCTATTGATATACTAGGATATTTTAGAATATCTGAAGCAAAAACTATTTTAAAACAAATTTTTAAAAAATCAGTAGCAGAAACTCAGCTATTCATAATTCAGGCATTATCACAATTATCGGATAAAAAAGACATCCCATTTTTTGAAAAACAATTAAACAGTTCAGATTTTGACATCAAACAAGTGGCTTATGATACTTTGAAAGATTTAAAACCTTTTTTAGTTACAATTAATCTTAATAAAGAATAAATAGATTCATTATGATTTCAGACCTATATGCTTACCTGTTTCTTTATTATTTTTTCCTGATTTTCAGCACAATAGTTATTACTTCCTACATAATTTTAGGTATTGTCTCCATATTTGAAACCATCTCCTATTTTAGAAGAAATAGTTTTGTTTCTTATAAGAGTATTTTAGCTTCTCCTTTTTCGCCATCAATATCAATTCTTGCACCATGTTATAATGAAGGCTTAAATATTGTTGATAATGTTCGCTCACTTATGTCTCTACACTATGTAAATTATCAAGTAATAATTATAAATGATGGCAGTAAAGACGATAGTTTAGAAAGGCTAATTAAAGTATATAATTTAGAAACAGTAAAATATCCTATAAATCCGAAGATTAAAACAGCCCAAATTCGTGGGATCTATAAATCTAAAAATCCTGTTTTTGAAAAATTAATTGTTATTGATAAAGAAAATGGAGGAAAAGCAGATGCTTTAAATGCAGGTTTAAATTTTAGTAATAGTGAATATGTAGCTTGTATTGATGTAGATTGTATGCTAATAGAAGATGCATTACAAAAAATGGTAAAACCATTTTTAGAAAGAACAGACAAAAAGGTCATTGCAACAGGCGGAGTTATCAGAATAGCTAACAATTGCAGAATTGAAAACGGTAAATTAATGGAAGTTAATATGCCAAAAAAATTAATTGAACGATATCAAATTATAGAATATCTAAGATCTTTTCTTTTAGGAAGAATGGCTTGGAGCAGATTAAATGGTTTATTGATTATTTCAGGTGCATTTGGAATGTTTGACAGACGTGTTATGATTGATGCCGGGGGTTATGACGTTAATACCGTTGGAGAAGATATGGAGATTATTGTTAGAATGCGTAAATTTATGCAAGACAACAACAGAAAATATAAAATTGCCTATATTCCTGATCCATTGTGTTGGACAGAAGCTCCAGATAATTTAAAAACGTTACAATTACAACGAAACAGATGGACTCGTGGAACTATAGAAACGCTAAGAAAACATAGAAAGTTATTTATGAATCCTAAATACGGATATTTAGGAATGTTGAGTTATCCTTATTGGTTAATTTATGAGCGTTTAGCACCTATAGTTGAAGTAATTGGACTATTGTTTTTAGGATATTTATATTATTTAGGCGCTCTCAACTGGTTGTATGCTTGGTCATTTATCATCGTTGCATATCTTTTTTCAATAACATTTTCAATGGCTGCCATTTTAAGCGAAGAACTAACCTATAGACAATACACCAAAAAAGGTGATGCTTTAAAACTTTTAGTAGTAGCTTTAATAGAACCTTTTACTTTTCATATTTTCACTTTATATTCAGCTTTAAGAGGAAATTTTGATTATTATACCAAGAAAAAAGGCAAATGGGGCGATATGGTAAGAAAAGGTTTGGGAAGTTAAATGTTCTTAATGTTCATAAAGTAGGAATGTTCATAATGTTTATAATGTTTTATATAATTTAATCTTTCAATCTTTCAATCTTTCAATCTTTCAATCTTTCAATCTTTCAATCTTTTAATCTTTTAATCTTTTAATAAATTTTTAATTCTCATTATCGCTTCAATTAAGTTTTCTTCTGAATTGGCATAAGATATCCTAATACAATTAGCTGCTCCAAATGCATCACCAGTAACAGTAGCTACATTTGCTTCTTCTAAAATTAACATCGAAAAATCTAATGCATTTTCAATATTTCTTCCTTTAATTTTTTTTCCAAAAAAATAAGCAATATTAGGCAATACGTAAAAAGCTCCGGAAGGTACATTTAATTTGAAACCATTTATTTCACTTAACAGACTTAAAACCAAATCTCTTCTTTTGTGAAATTCATCAACCATATATTGAATGTTTGAAATTGGAGCGTCTAAAGCAGCAATTGTGGCTCTTTGTGCAATACAATTGGCACCAGAGGTAATTTGACCTTGCATTTTATTACAAGCTTTGGCAATCCATTCTGGCGCACCTAAATACCCAATTCTCCATCCAGTCATGGCAAATGCTTTGGAAACTCCATTTACAGTAATGGTTCTATCGTACATATCTTTAAAGGATGCAAGACTAAAAGTTTTTCCTTCAAACAAAATATGCTCATAAATCTCATCAGATATAATATAAATCTGTGGATATTTTACTAAAACATCTGCTAAAGCTCTATACTCTTTTTCTGTATAAACTGAACCACTTGGATTATTAGGCGAGTTAAAAAATATTAATTTAGTTTTAGGCGTAATTGCTGCTTCCAATTGTTCTGGAGTAATTTTAAAATCAGTCGCTATAGTAGAATAAATAGGAATTGGAATTCCTTCTGCTAACTTTGTAATAGCCTCATAACTAACCCAAAAAGGAGCAGGTAATAAAACCTCATCACCCGGGTTTACAAGTGCCAAAACTACATTAGCGATAGATTGTTTAGCGCCTGTAG
>JAMPYA010000001.1 GCA_023700885.1 Flavobacteriaceae bacterium | reverse complement strand
TATATAATCTTCTAAATTAGAAACTTTTCTCATGATGATAAGCAAGGTATTTACCATGGCAAATCCAGAAAAAATAGCTCCAGCAACAAAATAGGGTGGGAAAATGGTTGTATGCCAACCTGGAATTACAGAAGTAGCAAAGTCAAAAGATACAATGGTATGAACTGACAAAACTAATGGAGTAGCTAATCCGGCTAATACTAAAGAAACTTCTTCAAAACGATTCCAATCTTTTACTCTTCCACTCCATCCAAAACTCAATAAACCATATATTTTCTTTTGAAACGGTTTGATGGCTCTATCGCGCAACATGGCAAAATCGGGTAATAAACCTGTCCACCAAAACACTAAAGAAACCGTTAAATACGTTGATATTGCAAATACGTCCCACAATAATGGTGAGTTAAAATTAACCCAAAGTGATCCAAACTGATTTGGAATTGGTAATACCCAGTTGGCATTCCAAACTCTACCCATATGAATTAAAGGAAATAATCCTGCTTGCATAACAGAAAAAATAGTCATTGCTTCTGCAGAACGGTTAATTCCCATTCTCCATTTTTGACGGAATAATAATAATACGGCAGAGATAAGAGTTCCGGCGTGACCGATTCCTACCCACCACACAAAGTTGGTAATATCCCACGCCCAACCAACTGTTTTATTTAAACCCCAAACTCCGATTCCTGTTCCAATGGTGTAAAGGATACAACCAACTCCCCACAAAAATGCAGAAAGAGAAATGGAAAAAACAATCCACCATAGTTTATTTGCTTTTCCTTCAACTGGTGCAGCAATATCTACCGAAATATCGTGGTAAGATTTTTCTCCAATTATTAAAGGTTTTCTTATAGGTGCTTCATAATGAGACGCCATATTTCTTTATTTTTTAATTTATTATGATTCGTTTGTATTTCTAACTTTTACCTGATAAACCACATTTGGTTTTGTTCCGATAGCATCTAATAAATGATAAGCTCGTTGATCTTCAACCAATTTTACAACTTGACTTGTTTTATCATTTACATCGCCAAAAACAATTGCATTACTACTACAAGCACTAGAACAAGCCGTTTGGAATTCTCCATCTGCAACAACTCTTCCTTCATTTTTAGCCTGTAAAATTGATAATTGTGTTTTTTGAATACACATAGAACATTTTTCCATTACTCCACGAGAACGAACTACAACATCAGGATTTAAAACCATTCTTCCTAAATCATCGTTCATATGATAATCAAACTCATCGTTTTCTTTGTATTTAAACCAGTTGAATCTACGAACTTTATAAGGACAGTTATTGGCACAATAACGTGTTCCTACACAACGATTATAAGTCATTTGATTCTGACCTTGATGACCATGTGTTGTTGCAGCTACCGGACAAACGGTTTCGCAAGGTGCGTTATTACAATGCTGACACATTACAGGCTGAAATGCAACTTCAGGATTATTGGATGGAACTTCCATCTGGTTAAATTTATCTAAAACACCAATTTCCATCTCATCAGCAATTTCATCATTCATATCTGATGAATAATAGCGATCAATTCTTAACCAGTGCATATCTCGGCTATTTCTAACCTCTGCTTTTCCAACAACTGGCACATTATTTTCTGCATGACAAGCAATAACACAAGCACCACACCCGGTACATGCGTTTAAATCAATAGATAAGTTAAAATGATGACCAATAGTTGTATCATGATTATCCCAAAGTGTTACTGAACTGGCAGCAACAGGTTTATGATCCATGGAAACTTTGGTCGTTTTATTCCATGTTTCAGCTGGATTTATGGATGTATCATTAAAGGTTTCTAAAGTAGTTTCTTTAATGATATCTCTACCCATCATCGTATGATGTAACTGTACACAAGCAAATTCATGAATACCGTCAGTTTTTTCAATAGTTACTTCTTGATAATTTTTGAAATTATTATACAATGAAAAAGCGTTAAGACCAATCATCATCTCTTCTTTCATTCCTTTATTTCTTCCATAACCAAGCGCTAAACCAATAGTTCCAACCGCCTGACCTGGTTGAATATAAACAGGAACTTCTTTTAAAACGACTTTATTTACAGTAAGATTTACTTTACTTCCATTTAACGCACCATTAGACACATTAAAATTTTGTAAACCTAATTTTTTGGCATCTGCTTCACCAATTGTTACGTAATTATCCCAAGAGGTTCTTGTAATTGGATCTGGAAATTCTTGTAACCACGGATTGTTAGCCATTTGACCATCACCCATTCCAGTTTTGGTGTATAAACAAAGCTCAAATCCTTTAGCACTGAATTCTTTTATAACTCCTTGAGAAACTGTGTTTAAATCAATATTTTTTAAAGCAGTAACCGTGTTAGGTTGATTGGTAATAAAACCATCATGCAAAGTCTGAGACCAAGCAGCTCCTTTTAAAATATTACTTTCCCAATATTTTTTTAGATAATCATAATAGGTTTCTTCACTACCTATCCATCGCAATAAGCAATCTTGAAATTGACTGGTATTAAATAACGGATTAATAGTGGGTTGTATTAAACTATAGGTTCCGTTTTGAACACTAATATCACCCCAAGATTCTAAATAATGGGGTGTTGCTAAGGCAAAATGACTTATTGATGCTGTTTCATGGTCATTCATAGCAAAAGAAACAGATACTGAAACTTTTTTCAACGCTTCAGTAAAATTGGCACTTTTAGGCATTGAATAAACTGGATTTGTTTGATACATCAATAATGCACCAACATTTCCAGAATTCATATCAGCTATTAATTTTGCTACTTCAACATCGTTTCCTAAACGTATATTTCGAGTTGCAACAGTATCAATTACTTCGCTTTTAAGGAAATTATTAATGGCTAGTGTAATTAATTGTAAATTTTTATCATTGATTCCACAAACAACTACTGATTTATTTCCGGTAGATTTAAGTTGTTTTACAGCCTTTTCGACATCAACATCAACAGATGTTTTTTTAGATGGAAGTGAACTACCAGTTAATTTATTGTATAGATTGATTAGTGCAAAAGCTTGTTCTGATGGTTTAGCTAAGATTCTTTTATCTGAATTGGCGCCTGTTAAAGATAAATTTGCTTCAAATTGGATATGTCTAGACATTTTCCCATTTTTAGGCACTCTAGTTTTAGCAAAATCGGCTTCAAAACCACCACCTTGCCAATCGCCTAAAAAGTCAGCTCCAAATGAAACTACTGTTTCAACTTTTGAAAAATCATAATTTGGCAATGCTCTATCTCCGTACATTTCTTCAAATGCTTCTAATGCACCAGATTCTGAAACAGCATCATAAATAACATGACGAACATTTCCGAATTTTTCTTTGAATTTAAGAATGAGTTGATTTGTAGATGGACTTGCTAATGTTCCTGTTAAAAAAACAATATCTTTTCCTTGTGATTTTAGCTCGTTAAGTTTGGCTAAAATTTGAGCATCCACTTCGTGCCACTCAATTGCTTTATCATAAGATTTTGGTGCTTTTAAACGATTATTATCATATAACGATAAAACAGAAGCTTGAACTCTGGCATTTGTAGTACCACCAGCCAATTTATTTGGTTCAATTTTGATTGGTCTTCCCTCACGTACTTTAACTAAAATTGATGCAAAATCAAAACCATCAGCCATGGTAGTTGCATAAAAATCTGCTACACCAGGAACTACTTGTTCAGGTTTTACAACATAAGGAATTGATTTGATTACAGGACCTTCACAAGCAGCAACAGATGCTGCTACTGTTGTAAATCCAACATATTTAAGGAAATCTCTACGCGTTGTTGATGAATTATCTAGGCTTTCTTTATTTCCTAAAAACTCATCAATAGGAATTTCTTCTACAAATTCATCATTTCTTAATTTTTCAATTAAAGGACTGTGTGCTTTAAGTTCTTCAACACTTTTCCAATATTTTTTATCTGAAGCCATTATTCGTACTTTTTTCAATTAAATTTAGTGGTGACATTTTCCGCATTCCAGCCCACCCATTTGAGCAACTGTTACTTTTTCAGTTCCTAACTTTTTAGCTAATGCTTTATGAATTTCTTCGTAATAATCATTATTAGCCATGGACACTTCTGTTGTTCTATGACAATCTACACACCATCCCATTGTTAATGGAGCAAACTGAGACACTTCCTGCATTTCTTCTACCGGACCGTGACATGTTTTACATTCAACTTTACCAGCAGTAACGTGTTGTGCATGATTGAAGTATGCAAAATCAGGTAAGTTGTGAATTCTGATCCATTGAATCGGTTTTTGCACAAAGTTTTCTTTGTATTTAGCATTTGTTTTATCCCAACCAACTGCGTCATAAATTTTTTTAATTTCACCATCATAAAATGCTTTATCATAGCCATCATAAAGAATTCCCTTGTATTCTGATATACTCTTATGACAATTCATACAAACGTTTACAGATGGTATTTCAGAAGTTTTACTGTGTTTTGCAGATGAATGGCAATATTGACAATCTATTTTATTATCGCCAGAATGTATTTTGTGAGAGAATGCAATTGGCTGAATTGGTTGATATCCTTCATCTACCCCAATTTGTAATAACCAGTTAAATGCGGCATATGTTAATCCTAAAACAATCATTCCAATTGCTAAAAATTTCAATAATACATTTTTAGTACTTAATATGACAATGATTAAAATTAATGAAATTAGCGCAATTACGAATCTTATAATCCATTTTCTATAAAGTTTTAAATCTTCATTATCCATTGCGGCATCTAACTGAACAGATTCTTCAGTATCTCCAACTGTTGTATAATGTATTACATCTTCAATGTCTTTTTCTGATAATTGCGGGAAAGGCAACATCAATACTTTTTGGTATTCTTCATAAATTGCAACGGCATCTTTATCGCCGGCTTTTATCATGGCCTGACTATCTTTAATGAAAGAATTTAACCAAGGCATAGATCGTTTATCAGAAATATTACCCAGTGGCGGTCCAATTAATTTTTTTTCTAACTTATGACAAGCCGCGCAATTTACTTGGAAAACTTTTTTACCATTTAAATAAGCTTCGTCAATTGGTTTTCCATCTGGCCCAACAGCTGCCCCCCCATCAGTATAAGCTAATATATCAATTACATCCTGATCAGAGAAGTTTGGAAAAGCTAACATAGGAATTTTATTGTATTCCTCAAAAATTGCTATTGCATCCTTATCTCCACTTTTTATTAATGCATCACTGTTTTTTATCCATTTAATAAGCCATTTTTGGTCTCGTTTTTCACTAATATTTTGTAAAGGCGGACCTACCAATCTTTTATCTAGTTGATGACAAGCAGCGCAATTGGCATTAAATAGCTCTTTACCTTTTGAAGGATCGCCATCCTGAGCGTTAATTTTTAGTATGAATATTAAAAAGAGTAAAAGACCTGTAATTACTCTTTTAAGTTGATTGTGCTTTAGTACACTTCTCATATTATTTAAATTATTTTTTGGCACGATAATTTCTTGTGGAATTTAACACTTTTTTTCTTTATCTTTTGATAAAACTGAGCAAAAATAATATTTAATTTGCGAAAAGAAATGTTATATCACCCAATTGCAATCATTAATAAATATATGCATATAAGTTTTATTTATTTGATTAAATTTAAAAAAAATTATAAAATGATATCATTAAGTTTTTTAAAAAAATCTTTAACACTATTTTTTCTTGTTCAAATTTTGTTTACAATGACTTTAAAATCGCAGGTATTACAAGATAAAAAAATTGAAACTGTTATGGAGTTAAAAAAAGAACATCAAAAGTTAAATCCAAAAATTGATGGTTTTAGAATTCAACTTTATAATGGTTTAGAAACGGAATCAAATCAAGTAAAAACAAAATTCTTAACTTTATTTCCAGACATGAAGGTCGAAATAATTTATAAAGCGCCCGAATGGAAAGTGCAAGTAGGTAACTTTAGAACTAGACTAGAAGCCGATAAAACTTTACAGAATATAAAATTGCAATTTCCAGGCTCGTTGGTAGTTATCGCAAAGATTAATCCGTAAAAGCTTTAAGTAATAAGCAGTTTTTAATTTTTTAGTTTTTAGTAAAAAATAAGCCAAGAACCATTAGAAAATAGCAAAATCATGAAAAGTGAAATAAAAAAAATCCTTTGCTTCGCCAGTTCGCTATCACTCGTATGGGAAGTATTTAGGATGGGATTACATTTAACCTTTTACCTACCGCCTACTGCAACTGAAAACGGCAACTAAAAACGGTTTTATGAAATTCTGTTCATAATGATTTTTTCATGGGGATGAATAACCATCGGGAATTTTTCAATTTTTACAGAGCTGCTATCCAATCCGAAGGCACTTTCTTCAGACAAACTGATTTTTTTTATCAAGGAATATAAATTCATGATGATTTTTTCATGCCAACGTAAATCACTGTCTTGAGATAAATATTTTTCAGACAGTATAAATTTAAAATCGCCAAGAATTTTATTGTTTTGTAAGGATTCGTATCTGGAGATTATATCAACTTCTTTGTTTTCTACCATATTTTGTAGCACTTCTTTAAACATCAAATTGATTTTAGTAGATTCTCTAAACCCTAGATTAAAATCAACTCTAAAAATATTTCCTTTATTAATTTCGGTAACTTTATATTCTTTTTTATAGGGTTCATCCAAAATATTTACATGTATAAACCAATACACATCGGCTCTTTTAGGGCGTTTATATAAAATGGAATACAGCACTTTTTCATCAATTTCCTCAATTCTTTTGGCTTTTGTTAAATACACTAAATGTGTTGCGTATTTAGGAATTGAATTATCTTGATTGAGTTCTGTTAAAACTTTTTTATACTTATTAATTTTTTCATACTTCGAGTAACTATTACCAATTTTTTTGGCTCTATACCAAACAACCATGATGACTACTAACAACAAAGCAATTAATATGGTAACATAACCACCGTGAGTGAATTTTTTAAGATTGGCGACCAAAAAACTCATTTCAATCACCATATATAAGAGGATAATGGGTGCAATAAAAAACCATGAAATCCGTTTGATAATCATATAATAAATCAGCAAAATAGTGGTCATCATCATACATAAAACGATGGCCAAACCATAAGCGGCCTCCATATTGCTAGATTCTTGAAAGTGTAAAACAATCATCACACAACCTGCAAAAAGTAACCAATTAACAGAGGGTATATATAATTGTCCTTTTAATTCTGTTGGATATTTGATTTTAACTTTAGGCCAAAAATTGAGTTTCATGGCTTCATTTATCAAAGTAAACGATCCACTGATCAATGCTTGTGAGGCAATTATGGCTGCAAAAGTAGCGATAACAATGCCGATGGGTTGAAACCAATCTGCCATAATTAAATAAAACGGATTGCCATTTTTACCTCCAATTGATTGCAGGGTTTCTGATTCGTGTTTAATCAAAAACGCTGCTTGTCCAAAGTAATTGAGCAGCAAAGCTATTTTAACAAAAATCCAGCTGATTCTGATATTTTTTCTTCCACAGTGCCCCATATCTGAATATAAAGCTTCAGCACCTGTAGTTGCCAAGAAAACAAATCCTAACACATAAAATCCTTCTGGATGTATCTTTAACAAATGAAATGCATAATACGGATTGAGGGCTTTTAACACTTCAACATTATGAATGATTTGTATAAAACCAAGCGTTCCTAACATGGTGAACCAAACTAACATAGTTGGTGCAAAAAACTTGCCCACTAATTTGGTGCCGAATTGTTGAATGGTAAATAGCGCAAACAATATTCCGATAACAATTGGGATGGTATTAATAGTTGGATTAAATATTTGAATTCCTTCAACCGCAGAGGATATAGAAATTGGTGGCGTAATGATGCCGTCGGCTAAAAGAGCGGCTCCGCCAATGATAGCAGGAAAAATAAGCCATTTTACTTTTATCTTTTTTACTAAGGCATAAAGTGCAAAAATTCCACCTTCACCATTGTTATCGGCGCTGAGTGTTATGATAATATATTTGAGCGTTGTTTGTAGGGTTAAAGTCCAAAATACCGCCGAAACTCCACCTAAAATAACGTCCATATTGATGGTATTTTTCCCGATGATGGCTTTCATAACATATAAAGGAGATGTGCCAATGTCACCGTAAATAATTCCTAAGCTTATTAAAATTCCCGCAAAGGTTAATTTACTGTGGATTCCATGTTCTTTAGTACTCATTTCAATGACATTAAAATAAGAAACAAATTTATAGCATTAATTTTGTTTGATGTTAAAAATTTCGACTGAATTTTGAGAATCGAAAGTGTAATTATAAAACATAAAAAAATCAGGATTTTTCAATCCTGATTTTTATCAATTATGGGCTTGATTTTATTACTTTTTGAGTTTCTTTTTAACCGCTACTTCTTGGTAAGCTTCTATTATATCACCAACTTCTATATCATTATAATTTTTGATTTGAATTCCGCAATCGAAACCTTTGGTAACTTCTTTTGCATCATCTTTAAATCTTTTTAATGTAGATAACTCACCTGAATATAAAACAACTCCGTCTCTAATAATTCTTATTTTAGAGTTTCTCATAATTTTACCTTTGGTAACCATACAACCGGCAATATTTCCTACTTTCGAGATTTTGAATACTTCACGAATTTCAACATTACCTACAATTTCTTCCACAATTTCAGGAGATAACATTCCTTCCATAGCATCGCGTAAATCATTAATTGCATTATAGATGATTGAGTAATTTCTAATATCAATTTCTTCTTTATCAGCTAGAGCTCTTGCATTTACGGATGGGCGTACATTAAATCCAATTATAATTGCTTCTGAAGCTGATGCTAATAAAACATCAGATTCTGTAATTGCTCCAACTCCTTTATGAATAATATTTACTTGTATTTCAGGAGTTGATAATTTCTGGAATGAATCAGTTAAAGCTTCAACAGAGCCATCAACATCACCTTTAACAATAATGTTCAGTTCTTTAAAATCACCTAAAGCTATACGTCTTCCAATTTCATCTAAAGTAATATGTTTTTGTGTTCTTAAAGATTGCTCTCGTATTAATTGCGTACGTTTAGTTGCAATTTGTTTCGCTTCACGCTCATCATCAAACATATAAAATTTATCACCAGCTTGTGGCGCTCCGTCTAATCCTAAAATTGAAACAGGTGTTGATGGTCCAGCAGAAACAACATTTTCACCTTTCTCATCAAACATTGCTTTTACTTTTCCACTTTGTTTACCGGCTAAGATATAATCTCCAACTTTTAAAGTTCCAGATTGCACTAAGACTGTTGTTACATATCCTCTGCCTTTATCTAATTGAGCCTCTACAACTGTACCTGTGGCGTTTTTCTTTGGATTTGCTTTAAGGTCTAACAACTCAGCTTCTAATAATACTTTTTCTAACAGTTCTGTAACCCCTTGCCCTGTTTTGGCTGATATATCTTGTGATTGAATTTTACCTCCCCAATCTTCTACTAATAAATTCATTTGAGCTAATCCTTCTTTAATCTTTTCAGGATTTGCAGTTGGTCTATCTATTTTATTAATAGCAAATACAATAGGAACACCAGCAGCTTGAGCGTGACTAATAGCTTCTTTTGTTTGAGGCATGATGGCATCATCCGCAGCAACAACAATAATTACAATATCTGTTAACTGAGCACCACGAGCACGCATTGCGGTAAACGCTTCGTGACCTGGTGTATCTAAAAATGCTATTTTTTGACCGCTAGGAAGTTTTACACTATAGGAACCAATATGCTGGGTAATACCACCAGATTCTCCGGTTATTACATTTGCTTTTCTGATATAATCTAATAAAGATGTTTTACCATGATCAACGTGTCCCATTACAGTAACGATTGGAGCTCGTTCTACTAAATCGTCTGGATTATCTTCAGTATCTAATACAATATCATCAACATTTTCTGTTACAAACTGAACTTGAAAACCGAATTCATCGGCAACAATAGTTAATGTTTCAGCATCTAAACGCTGATTCATTGTAACCATTAAACCTAATGACATACATGCAGAAATAATTTGAGTTACAGGAATATCCATTAATGAAGCTATTTCACTAACTGTTACAAACTCAGTAATTTTTAATACTTTACTTTCTGCTTCTTGTTGTTCTGCATCTTTATCAAATTGTTGACGGTGATGATCTCTTTTATCTTTTCTATATTTTGCTCCTTTAGATTTACTAGATTTTCCTTGAAGTTTTTCTAAAGTTTCTCTAATTTGTTTTTGTACATCAACTTCTGAAGGTTCAGTTTTTAATATTGGTCTTTTAATTGGTCTAATTCCAGGTTTTGAAGGAATTTGTTTTCCAACAGATTTTACATCGACAGATACTGCTTTTTTAATTCTTTTACGTTTTCTTTGACTATCGCCTACTACATCATCTTTAATAACAGCTTTTACAATATTTTTAGGAGTTTTTTTCTCAGGTTCTAGTGTTTTTTTCTTTTTAGGCTTCTCAAATTGTTTAAGATCAATCGTTTTTCCTGTACTCTTAACCCCTTGTAATTTTTTATAATTAGTTGTTACTACAATATCTTCTGGTTCATCAACTACTTCATCAATCTGTTTAACAAATTCTTTTTTCTTAGGAAAATCAGATTTATAGGGTTCTCTAACTACTTCTTTTTTAACTAAGTCTTTTTTCTTTATAACAACAGGTTTTACTCTTGTTGGTTCAGTAGTTTGAACTGGTTTCTTTTCTAAAACTGGTTTTTTAGGTTCTTCTGTTTTCAAAATAACAGTTCCTTCAACCTTTGGCTGTACCACTATTTTTTCTTCTGGAATTTCAACTACTTCTGGAGCTACCTTAACTTCTTCTTTTTCAGGATTTTTTTGTGGTTCCAAGTCAATTTTACCAACTGATTTTATTTCAAGTTTTTCTGCTTTGGCTTTAACAACTTCATGCTTAGCTTCTTCTTCTTCACGTTCGTGCTCTCTCTTTTTTTCAAAAGCTTCACGCATTTCTTCTTTTTCTTTTCTTTTTTCTTCGCCAATTTCTTCAGAAGCTTTTCTGTTTTTTCGATCAGCTTTGAACCCATCTAATAAAATATCATAGACATCACCTGAAATTTTAGTTGTAGGACGCGCCTCAACTTCTATTCCTTTTGATGATAAAAATTCTACTGCTCTTTCTAAAGAAATGTTCAGCTCTCTAATAACTTGATTTAATCTAACGTTTTCAGCCATATACTATTTATTTAGCCTATGAATTTGAATATAACTATTTTTCAAACTCAGCTCTTAATATTCTTTGAACTTCAATAATTGTTTCTTCTTCTAAATCGGTACGCTTAACAAGATCTTCCACTTTTTGATCTATAACACTTAAAGCTGTATCTAAACCAATTTTTACAAATTCTTGGATAATCCAATCTTCTATTTCATCTGAGAATTCTGTCAATTCAACGTCATCAACTTCTACATTTTCACGCTTCACTTCTATTTCATAACCTGTAAGTTGCGATGCTAATCTTATATTAACCCCACCTTTTCCGATAGCTTTTGAAACTTCTTCCGGTTTAAGGAAAACCTCTACTTTTCCTTTCATACCATCTGGTTTTGCATAAGCAAACATGGTAATTTTCATGGATTCTAAACGAGCAGGGCTTAAAGCGCGCGCTATAAACATTTGATCGTTTTTGGTGTAATTAACAACATCTATGTTTTCATTTCCTAATTCACGTACAATACCATGAATTCTGGACCCTTTCATACCAACACATGCTCCAACCGGGTCTATTCTATCGTCATAAGAATCTACTGCAATTTTTGCTTTTTCTCCTGGAATACGCGCTACTCTTTCAATAGTAATTAATCCATCAGCTATTTCAGGAATTTCTTGCTCAAACAATTGACGTAAGAAATCATCTGCTGTTCTAGAAAGTATGATTAATGGTTTGTTCCCTTTTAATTCAACTGATTTAATAATACCTTTTACAGTATCTCCTTTTCTAAAATAATCAGTTCTTATTTGTTCGCTTTTTGGTAAAAGCACTTCATTACCTTCATCATCTACTAAAATTACGGCATTATGACGAACATGATGTACTTCTGCTGAATACAATTCTCCTTCTAAATCTTTAAACTTTTTATAAGTATTAGAACTATCGTGTTCGTGTATTTTTGAAATTAGATTCTGACGTAGTGCTAAAATTGAGCGTCTTCCTAAATCTATCAGCTTAAATTCTTCTGACACTTCTTCGCCAACTTCAAAATCTGGTTCAATTTTACGCGCTTCGCTAAGTTCAATTTCTTCGTTAGGATCTTCTACTTCACCATCCGCTACCACAACTCTGTTTCTCCAAATCTCCAAATCTCCTTTATCTGGATTAATAATAACGTCAAAATTGTCATCACTGCCAAATTTTCTTTTAAGTGCAGCTAAGAAAACTTCTTTAAGAATTGCCATTAAGGTAACTCTATCAATACTTTTATCATCTTTAAACTCAGAAAACGATTCAATTAATTCTATATTTTCCATATAGTTTTTTTATTAGAATATTATTTTAACTATTGCCTTTTCTATATTTTCGAATGCTACTTCGATATTTTTTATTACTGTTACTTTACCTTTTCCTATAGGTTTTGGTTCTCTAACTTTACTTTCTAACACAATTCCATGTTCAGTAATCTGCGCTAAAACTCCTTCAACTTTAGTGCTATCTTTTAAAGTTATTAAAAGAGTTCTTTGTAAATTTTTATGATACTGTCTTACATCTTTTATTGGATCTGCAATATCTGGAGTAGTAACTTCAAGTCCATAATCTTCAATTTCTTTATCTAGATTATTTTCAATATACCTACTAATACGTATACACTCTTTTAATGATACTCCGTGTTCTCCATCTACTTGAACAACTATTCTATTGTCTTGGTGAAGTGTTAAATCTATCAAAAATAAGGAATTATTTTCACTTAAAGCTTCACTGACTAATTGATTTACAACCTGTTTATTCATAGTATAAGAAGAGGGGACTTCTGTCCCCTCCAAATTTTAAGTTTCCTCTAAATCCAGTGCAAATATACCATTAATTTTATAAAATCAAAAATGAACTTCCTTATATTACAAATATTTATTACATTTATAAATTATAACAGACGCAAATTAATAATGTATGAAAAGAATTTTAGTACCCGTAGATTTTTCAAAAGAGGCTAAAGTTGCCGCTAAAGTTGCTGCTAGAATAGCTAAACTTACCAATAGTGACATCTATTTATTACATATGTTAGAATTACCATCAGGTGTAATAGACTCTGGTAATTTTGGAGGCACCTCAAATGCACCAACTTCTTTGTTATTTGTTAAACGAGCTCATGAAAAATTTGTTCGTTTTAAAAAACAGCACTTTTTATCAGGAATAAACGTTATAGAAATTGTTCAATTTAACAAAGCTTTTGAAGGCATTTTAGAAGAAACTGAAAAACAAAATATTGATTTAATTGTAATGGGCTCTAAAGGTGTTTCAGGTATTGAAGAAATATTAATTGGCTCAAATACCGAAAAAGTGGTACGCCGTTCTGATGTTCCTGTTTTAGTTGTTAAAGAAGCTCCAGATGATTTTAAAATTGATGATATTGTTTTTGCAAGTAATTTTAATATTGAAAATAGAAATACATTTCAAAAGATAATTGATTTTGCTACTTTTTTTGATGCTAACTTACATCTCTTAAAAGTTAATACAATTCATAATTTTGAAACCACCAAAAAATCTAGTGAACTTATTAGAGCATTTGTAAATGAATTTGATATAGGAAATCATACTTTAAATATCTATAACGATATAACTGTTGAAAAAGGAATTTTAAATTTTTCAAACGACATTGGAGCAGATATAATTGCAATAAACACACACGGCAGAAGAGGATTGGCTCATTTATTTAATGGAAGTATTGGTGAAGATATAGCCAATAAAGCATTAAAACCTGTTATTACCTTTAAATTGGTTAAATAAAAAAACTCGCTAAAGCGAGCTTTTTTATTTGATGTTGACCTACCAGGATTCGAACCTAGACAGACGGTACCAAAAACCGGAGTGCTACCGTTACACCATAGGTCAATATTCCGGGTGCAAATCTAATTCAAAGTTTTTATTTCGACAAATTTTTTTAAAAATTTTCTAATGTTTTTTAGAAACCATTGGAAATGAATCACTCTATTTTATTCGGCTATATTTACTAAATTCGCACTCAGAATATAACAGCATCACCTATGACTTCATCAAATTATAATAAATGGAATATCATTTTAGGCTGGGTAGCCTTTTCTATTGCGCTCATTACCTATACCTTAACTATAGAACCAACGGTTAGCTTTTGGGACTGTGGTGAATATATTTCAACCTCTGTAAAACTTGAAGTAGGTCATCCGCCAGGAGCGCCTCTTTACCAAATGTTAGGAGCATTTTTTGGTTTATTTACTTCTGATGTTACTCAATTGGCATTGGTTATGAATTTTATGTCAGCTTTAGCAAGTGCTTTTACTATACTTTTCCTGTTTTGGACTATCACTTATTTTGCCAGAAAATTAATTTCTTCATCAGAACTAACTAAAGAAAACGGAATTATCATTTTTGGTAGCGGACTAGTTGGTGCTTTAGCATACACTTTTTCTGATAGTTTTTGGTTTAGTGCCGTAGAAGCTGAGGTTTATGCCATGTCTTCTTTCTTAATGGCTTTATTATTTTGGCTTGGATTGCGTTGGATTGATGAAATTGATTCTCCTAGAGGAAATAAATGGTTGTTATTAATCAGTTTTGTTGTTGGGCTGTCATTTGGCGTTCACATATTATCCCTACTTGTAATTCCTGCAATTGTCTATTTATTTTTGTTGAAAAAATATATTATTGATTCTTATATAAAATTTATTATTGCTAATATTATTGCAGTTGTTGTATTAATATTCGTTTTCAAACTCTTATTTCCATACACTTTAAAATTCTTTAGCGCTTCTGAATTATTTTTTATCAATACAGTCGGATTACCATTTAATTCAGGAAGTATTATTGCTGCAATAATTTTAATTGCCGGATTTTATTTTGGTTTAAGTTATACTAGAAAACACGGAAAAGTACTAGCAAATACCGTTATTTTATCAATCCTTTTTGTTATGATTGGTTTTTCTTCTTGGATTATGTTACCTATTAGAGCCAATACGAATACAACCATCAACGAAAATAACCCATCAAGTGCAAGAGAACTTCTTGCTTATTACAATAGAGAACAATACGGCGATGCTAATGTTTTTTTTGACACCTATTATTCTGTTGTTTTTGATAGAGAATTAGATGAAAATGAACCTTATGTTGATGAAAAGCCAAAATACGAAAAAGATGAAACTTCAGGCAAATACATCATTGTAAACAACTACGAGAAAGCAACACCTAATTATAGTGATAAACATAAAGGATTTATCCCAAGAATGGTAAATCCCGCTGCTGTTAAAAATTACAAAGCTATTGCCGGTATTCCTAAAGCATCAGAGCGCAGACCTACTTTTGCTGAGAATATCTATTTTATGATTAATTATCAGTTTGGTTATATGTACGGTAGATATTTTATGTGGAATTTCGTGGGTAAACAAAATGATGAACAAGGATATTTAGACATTAATAATGGTAATTGGCTCAGCGGGATTAATTTTCTTGATGAATTCCGCTTAGGACCACAATCTGACTTACCAAGTGATATAGCAAATAACAAAGGAAGAAACACTTATTACTTCTTGCCTTTCTTATTAGGATTATTAGGGTTCTTTTATCAATTAAAAAAAGATAAAAAAAATCTTTACCCACTATTATTGTTTTTTGCCTTTACAGGTTTAGCAATTATTTTTTACACTAATCCGAAACCATTTGAACCACGAGAAAGAGATTATGCAGTAGTTGGATCTTTCTATATTTTTGCAATTTGGATTGGAATTGGCGTATTAGCGCTATTTGATTATCTGAGAAAATTTACTTCGCATAAATCACTTGCCATTGGAGTTGTATCATTATCATTACTTGCAGTACCAACTATTATGGCTAGTGAAAATTGGGATGACCATGATCGTTCAGGAAGATACACCACTAATTTTGTAGCTAAATCATACCTCGATTCTTGTGATGAAAATGCTATTATGTTTACAATTGGAGATAATGATACTTTTCCACTTTGGTATTTACAAGAAGTAGAAAACTATCGAACCGATTTAAAATTAATCAATACCAGTTTATTTAATACAGATTGGTATATAGACCAAATGAAACGTAAAACATATATAGCAGATCCAATTCCTGGAATTTTAACTCATGAAATGTATAAACAAGGATCTTTAGAAGTTGCTTACCATGTACCTAGAACAGAAAACAGAATCGATATTAAAGATTTTATGAAATGGATTGCATCTAGCGATGAAGCAACCTATGTAGAAACCAATAATGGTCATAAAGAAAAAACCTATCCAACTAATAAATTAAGACTCTATATTGATAAAGAAGCCGTTTTAAGAAATAAAATTCTACCTTTAAAATACGCCGACTCTATAGTTTCTTACATTGATATCGATATTGACGATCAAGGTATTTCTAAAAGCAGAATACTGATGTTAGATATTTTAGCCAATAATAACTGGAAACATCCTATATATTTTACCGGCGGAAGTCATGACGATGAAGAATATATTTGGTTAAAAGATTATTTACAACTAGACGGAACTGCCTACAAATTTGTTCCGATGAAAACCAGTAATAAAGATAAAACTGCTTTTGACATGGGTCATATTGATTCTGAAACAATGTATAGTAAAATGATGAAATGGGATTGGGATATCATGAGTAAACCAAATGTCTATCTAGATATTGAGACCCGTAAAAACTCGGTTACATTGCGCAATAATTTAATCCGTTTGGCAGATGTTTTAATTCAAGAAAATCAATTGGTAAAAGCAGAACAAATTTTGGACTTATCCATAGAAAAAATGCCTGTAGAACGTTATGGACATTACGGAATGGTTTTAGGTTATGTAGAATCTTATTACATGATTAATAAACCAGAAAAAGCAAGAAAATTAGCTAATTTATTGACTGGTAAATTCCAAGAAAACTTACTTTATTACAGCCGATTTGATGAAAAATTACTAGATAAAGTATTTGATGAAATAGAAACCAATGTTTTGATGTATAAAAACATCGTTGATGTTACATCTAAATATGATGAACAAAATGCTCAAAAAATGATGGAAGATTTTAATTCTCATGTTCAGTTATTTAAAAATATCTTAGAATAATTTATAATTTCATGCATTTTTATTTAGTTAAAACTCCAAACTTTATTAAATCACTTTATAAGGATTTAGTTTGGAGTTTTACTGTTTCTGAAAAGAAACTTTATCTAACTTTTGATGATGGTCCAACTCCAGAAATAACGCTTTTTATTTTAGAGCAATTAAAAAATTATAACGCCAAAGCTACTTTTTTTTGTGTGGGAGAAAATATAGAAAAACATCCTGCAATTTTTAAAAAAATTATTGATGAAGGACATACCGTTGGAAACCACACCAATAATCATCTAAACGGCTGGAAAACAAAAACATTAGATTATATTGACAATATTGAAAAAGCACAAAAAAAATTGATTAATCAATATCTGTCAAAAACAAAATTATTTCGTCCACCTTACGGAAAAATAAAATTTTCACAAATTGAAAAATTGAAAGAAAACGGATATAAAATTATTATGTGGGATATTTTAAGTGGTGATTTTGATATTGGTATCAGCAAAGAACAAGTTTTAAATAATATTTTAAAGAACACTGTAAATGGAAGTATAATTGTAATGCACGATCACCAAAAAGCCAAAGATAAACTACAATATTGTTTGCCAATTATCTTAAAACACTATACAAGTTTAGGATTTAGTTTTGAAAAAATTACATAAACTGCTCTAGAGATTGAACTAAAGTTTCGGCATTTGTATCACCAGTTAGACGCCATTTCATTTCTCCATCTTTATAAATAACAAAAGTGCTGCCACCTTTTATTTTCAATGCATCTGCTAATAATTCATTTTTACTGATGTCTATTTTTATGATTTTTGCCCTTTGACCTATTTTAGAAGAAACTTCTTTAAGTATATTTAACAAGTTATCTGAGCTTTTTTCAGCCTTATAAAAATTGATTAAAATGGGAGTTTCAACCCCAATTAATTCACCAAATTTGGTCATGTTTTAATGAAATTATTCAACCAAATATACACTTTTATTGAATAAAAATTATAGGTTTAGTAAAATATTAGTATATCTTTTAAACTAGAATAAATTAGTTTTCAATTTGTACTTTTGAAATATGAATAAAACAACTACAATGCCCAAAAAAAAATTATTCCTTTTAGATGCCTATGCTTTAATCTTTAGAGGATATTACGCCTTTATTAAAAATCCGAGAATCAATTCAAAAGGATTAGATACCTCAGCTATTTTAGGTTTTATGAATTCTTTAATTGATGTTATAAAGCGTGAAAATCCAGATCATTTAGCAGTAGCTTTTGACAAAGGAGGTTCTGATATGCGAAACGATATTTTTCCAGAATATAAAGCTAATCGGAGTGAAACACCTGAGGCAATTAAAATAGCCATTCCGTTTATTCATAAACTTTTGGAAGCAATGCACATTCCTATTATTGAAAAAAGCGGATTTGAAGCTGATGATTTAATTGGAACATTAGCCAAACAAGCTGAAAAAGAAAATTATCAGGTTTTTATGGTTACACCTGATAAAGATTTTGCACAATTAGTATCTGATAACATATTTATGTATAAACCATCTCGAATGGGGAATGGAATTGAAATTTGGGGTGTTAAAGAAGTAAAAGAAAAATTTGAAGTGGATAGCCCAGAACAAGTGATAGATTTTCTTGGGATGATGGGCGATGCTGTCGATAATTTTCCTGGACTTCCAGGTGTCGGAGAAAAAACCGCTAAAAAGTTCATAAAAGAATATGGAAGTCTAGAAAATCTATTAGCCAATACGCATCAACTTAGCGGTAAACTCAAAGAAAATATAGAAGCTAATAAGGAATTAGGAATTCTCTCCAAAAAATTAGCCACCATAATTACTAATTGTCCTATTAAATTTGATGAAACTGATTTTGAACTTTCTCAACCCGATTTTGAAAAAACTACGGCGCTTTTTCAAGAGTTAGAATTTAGACAAATGGCCGAAAGTTTTATGCGTTTTTTTAAAGAGAGAGGGATTCAAATTCAGAATAATAAATCTTTAGAAAATGAAATAAAAAAACCAATATCCGAATCTCAACAATTCGATTTATTTTCATTACCCATAACAGAAAACAAATTAAAAACTGAAATTTCAGGATATCAAAATATTACCAATACCCCACATTTTTATCAATTAACTAATACAAAAATTGCGCGCAAACTTCTAATCAATTATTTATTACAACAAAAATCAGTTTGCTTTGATACAGAGACTACAAGTTTAGACACTTTTGAAGCAACTTTAGTAGGAATCGCTTTTTCCTATGAAAAAGGCAAAGGATATTATGTACCATTTCCAGAAAACCAAGATGAAACCTATCAAATATTAGAAGAATTTAGACCTTTTTTTGAAAGTGAATCGATTGAAAAAGTAGCTCAAAATCTGAAATACGATTTAAAAATTTTGATAAAATATGGCATAGAAATTAAGGGCCCTCAATTTGACACTATGTTGGCACATTACCTTATAAACCCAGATATGCGCCATAATATGGAAGTGCTTTCCGAAACTTATTTAAATTATCATCCAATTCCAATTGAAGATTTAATCGGTAAAAAAGGAAAAAATCAACAAACTATGCGTTTGGTAGATTTGGATAAAATAACAGAATATGCTGTTGAAGATGCCGATATTACCTTTCAACTTAAGCAAATTTTTGAAAAAGAACTGACAAAAAACAACTTGATTAAACTGTTTAATGAAATTGAAATTCCGTTAGTA
This sequence comes from Flavobacteriaceae bacterium, assembly GCA_023700885.1. Classification (GTDB taxonomy): domain Bacteria; phylum Bacteroidota; class Bacteroidia; order Flavobacteriales; family Flavobacteriaceae; genus JAGXRT01. Next base: position 25,155 of record JAMPYA010000001.1, on the reverse strand, counting down.
AAAGTGCTTGCTTCTATGGAATATGAAGGAATTAAAATTGATATTGATTTTTTAAAACATCTTTCAAAAGATTTAACAGATGATATTCATCATTTAGAAAATTTAATCTATGAACAAGCCGGTAAAACTTTCAATTTAGCATCACCTAAACAATTAGGCGTTGTCTTATTTGATAATTTAAAATTAATTGACAAACCCAAGAAAACTAAAACCGGACAATATGCTACCGGAGAAGAAATTCTAGTTGATTTAGTTAATAAACATCCTATTATTTCAAATATTTTAGAATGGCGTTCATTTATTAAACTACAAAATACTTATGTTGATGCGCTGCCCAATGAGGTACATCCAAAAACAGGAAAAATTCACACCACTTTTAGTCAGGCAGTAGCTGCAACAGGAAGGTTAAGTTCTAACAATCCGAATTTACAAAATATCCCCATTAGAACAGAACGAGGAAGAGCAATTAGAAAAGCATTTATTCCAAGAAACGATGATTATATTTTGGCATCTGCCGATTATTCTCAAATAGAACTTCGTTTAATTGCTGATATGAGTGGCGATCCAACCATGGTTCAGGCTTTTAAAAATAGAGAGGACATACATAAATCTACAGCTTCAAAAGTATTTAATATTCCGTTAGAAGAAGTAACTAAAGAACAAAGAAGTCATGCTAAAACCGTTAATTTCGGAATTATTTACGGCGTTTCTTCGTTTGGTTTAAGTCAGCAAACCGATTTAACCCGAACCGAATCGAAAGAATTAATTGATACTTATTTTAAAACCTATCCCACCTTAAAATCATTCATTGATAAGCAAATTGAATTTGCCAGAGAAAAAGGATATGTAGAAACACTTTTAGGAAGAAGACGCTATTTACACAATATCAACTCACAAAATAGTGTTGTAAAATCAGGTGATGAACGAAATGCCGTAAATGCTCCAATACAGGGAAGTGCCGCAGATATCATTAAAATTGCAATGATTAATATCTATAATTATCTAAAAAATCATCATTGTAAATCTAAAATGTTATTGCAAGTACATGATGAGTTGGTGTTTGATATCCATAAAGAGGAACAGGAAATCCTATTACCAATGATAAAAAAACTAATGGAAAATGCTTATCAGTTAAGCTTCCCTTTAATAGTAGATGTTGGTACTGGAAACGATTGGTTAGAAGCTCATTAGCAAGGGAATTTTATTACAATATATTTTTTATGGTTAACAATATTTTTATATATAATTAGCAAGGGAGTAAACTCCATTGTTGAAAAAACATTACAATATATTTTTATGAAATAGCCATGTTTATAAAAACATAAACTTTGATGAGAATACTTTAATCAAACTGGCGTATTCCATATGACAAATGAAAAACTAATAAAATATTCACATATGAAAACTTACTACAATTCCATCATTATTGAACAACTTTTCAACCAAAACATCCGAACCGTTTGGAATGCAATAACTCAGTTAGACCAAATGAAACAATGGTTTTTTGAGAATATTCCATCTTTTAAAGCTGAAGTTGGTTTTAAAACAGCGTTTAATGTACAAGCACCCAGCAGAGATTTTCTTCATCAGTGGGAAATCATCGAAGTCATTCCCTACAAAAAAATTGTTTACAGCTGGAAATATGAAAATATTTCTGGTGAAGGCATTGTTACTTTTGAATTGATAGAAGAAAACAATCAAACTAAATTAATTCTTACCAATGAGGGCTTGGAAAATTTTCCGCAACAATATCCTGAATTTGCAAGAGAAAGTTGTATTGAAGGATGGAATTATTTCATCAAACAACGACTTAAAGAATATCTTATCAATTGACAATTATTAAAACTAAATAGTATTAACAATTTGAATTGTATGTTGCCAAATTTTTGATACTTGACTCCAAAATACTTTAGGCTCAAAATTTTACAAATTAGGCTTAAAAAGCAGTTTGTTAAATCGATAATTAATTTTACCTTTGCAAACCTTATTGAAGGGAAAAAATTATTGTTTAATCAAGTACAAAAACTAATAGTGTGAACACATTAAGTTACAAAACAGTATCAGCAAACAAAAACACCGTTACAAAAGAATGGTTAGTTGTTGATGCGGACGGACATTCATTGGGTCGTTTAGCTTCTAAAGTAGCAATGCTTATAAGAGGTAAATACAAGACCAACTACACTCCTCACGTAGATTGCGGTGACAACGTTATCGTAATAAACGCTGAAAAAATCAACCTTACTGGAAAAAAATGGGACGACAAAATTTACGTTCGTCACACTGGATATCCAGGCGGACAAAGAACATTAACTGCAACTGAAGTACATCAAAAAGATGCCACTAAATTAGTAGAAAAAGCAGTTAAAGGAATGTTACCTAAAAACAAATTAGGAAGCGCTTTGTTCAGAAATTTATATGTATATGAAGGAGCTGAGCATAAACAAACAGCTCAAAATCCTCAATTAATTAACTTAAACGACTTAAGATAATGGAAGTAGTACATAAAATAGGTAGAAGAAAAACAGCTGTTGCGCGTGTATATGTTTCTAAAGGAAACGGAAGTGTTGTTATTAACAAAAGAGATTTAAACAACTACTTAACTACTGCGTCTTTACAATATAAAGTAATGCAACCATTAGTATTAACTAACACTCTAAATGATTACAACATTAAAGTAAACGTTTATGGTGGTGGGGTTACTGGTCAGGCAGAAGCAATACGTTTAGGTATTTCAAGAGCTTTAATTGCTATTAACGCAGATTTTAGAGCAATCTTAAAACCTGAAGGATTGCTTACAAGAGATCCAAGAATGGTTGAACGCAAGAAATTTGGTCAGAAAAAAGCTCGTAAGAGATTCCAATTCTCTAAACGTTAATATTGTATTTGTGTTACAAAACATAATTACAACTGTTATCAAATTATTCAAAAAAATATTAATAAATTGTCGTTATTCAATAAAAAGAATGAAAGTTTAGCATCCAAATAGGTAAGACTGATTTAATCACTACTTACCTATTGCTAACTCGACGGAACGTAAACTATATAACAAAATGACAAAAATCGAAATTAAAGAATTACTGGATGCTGGTGTACACTTTGGTCACCTTACCAGAAAATGGAACCCAAACATGGCTCCGTACATTTATACTGAACGTAATGATGTTCATATAATTGACCTTTACAAAACTGCTGCTAAAATTGAAGAAGCCGCTGACGCATTGAGAAAAATTGCTGCTTCAGGCAGAAAAGTTCTTTTTGTAGCTACCAAAAAACAAGCTAAAGACATTGTTGCTGAAAAAGCTGCAAGCGTAAATATGCCTTATATTACAGAAAGATGGCCTGGAGGAATGTTAACTAATTTTGTTACTATTCGTAAAGCGGTTAAAAAAATGTCTTCAATTGACCGTATGAAACAAGATGGTTCTTTTGAACAACTTTCAAAAAGAGAAAAATTACAAATAGATCGTTTAAGAGCTAAGTTAGAGAAAAACTTAGGTTCAATTGCTGATATGACTCGTTTACCTGGTGCCATATTTGTTATTGATACTAAAAACGAACATATTGCTGTTGCTGAAGCTTTGAATTTAAATATTCCAATCTTTGCAATGGTTGATACTAACTCTGATCCACGCCCAATTGATTATGTAATTCCATCAAACGATGATGCTTCAAAATCAATTGAAAAAGTATTAAGTTATATTATGGAAGCTATTGCTGACGGATTATCTAACAGAAAAGAAGATCCAAAAGAAGTAAAAGCTACAGATAAGCCAGAGAAAAGAGCACCTAAAAAAGATGCTAAAATTGTAAAAGAAGAAGTTACTGTTGAAGATACGGATGTAGATGTTGAGGATATTGACAACGATAACGAAGAATAATTTAAAATAGTTAAAATTTAAAAAGATGGCAAATATCACAGCCGCAGAGGTAAATAAATTAAGACAGACTACAGGTGCTGGAATGATGGATTGTAAAAAAGCTTTAGTAGAATCAGATGGTGATTTCGAACTAGCTATTGAAATCCTTCGTAAAAAAGGACAAAAAGTTGCTGCAAACAGAGCTGATAGAGAATCAACCGAAGGTGCAGTTATTGCTAAAGTTAATGATGCTAAAACTTCTGGAGTTATTGTTTCTTTAAATTGTGAAACTGACTTCGTTGCTAAAAATGATAATTTCGTTGCATTGGCTAATCAAATGGCTGAAATTGCTTTAAACTTTGATTCTAGAGAAGATTTCTTAAATGCTAAGTTTGAAGACACAACTGTTGCTGAAAAATTAATTGAGCAAACAGGTGTTATTGGTGAGAAAATTGAGATTGGTACTTTTGAAAAAGTTTCAGCTCCATTTGTAGGTTACTACATTCATGCTGGTAATAAAATTTCAACATTAGTAGGTCTTTCTGCAAAAGTAGAAGGTGCTGAAGTGGTTGCTAAAGATGTTGCAATGCAAGCTGCCGCAATGAATCCAGTTGCACTTGATGAAGCATCTGTTGATCAATCAGTTATTGATAAAGAAATTGAAATTGCAAAAGACGTGTTACGCCAAGAGGGTAAACCAGAAGCTATGTTAGAAAATATTGCTAAAGGTAAACTTCAAAGATTCTTTAAAGACAATACTTTAGTTAATCAAGATTTTATCAAAGATAGCAAAATGAGTGTTGCTCAATATGTTAAAACTATTGGCGATGTAAGTGTTGTTAGCTTTAAAAGAGTAGCTTTAGGTTAAACTATATCTAATCATATTCAAAAACCACGTTAATTAACGTGGTTTTTTTATTTTAATACATTAGCGCTAATTAGTATATTTGCTAAACTTTCCAAATCAATAATGATTAATGGCAAATTCTATCTGACTATAAAAAACAAATAATTACTTATGAAATAGCCATGTTTGCAAAAACACAAACTTTGATGAGAATATTTTAATCAAACTGGCGTATTCCATATGAAAAATGAAAAACAAATAAAATATTCACATATGAAATATAAAAGAATTCTATTAAAATTAAGCGGAGAATCACTAATGGGAGATCGCCAATACGGAATCGATCCAAAAAGATTATCAGAATACGCTATCGAAATAAAAGAATTAATAGAAAAAGGTGTTGAAATTGCTATTGTAATTGGAGGTGGTAATATCTTCAGAGGAGTTGCTGGTGCTGGGAATGGAATAGACCGCGTTCAAGCAGATTATATGGGAATGCTAGCAACCATTGTAAACGGATTAGCGCTTCAAAGTGCTATAGAAGATAAAGGTATTAAAACCCGTTTGCAAACTGCTATTAAAATGGAACAAATTGCAGAACCCTTTATTAAAAGACGCGCTGTTAGGCATTTAGAAAAAGGTAGAGTTGTAATTTTTGGAGGTGGAACTGGAAATCCTTATTTCACTACTGATACTGCAGCTGTTCTTCGAGCTATTGAAATAAATGCTGATGCCATTTTAAAAGGAACACGAGTTGATGGAATTTATACTGCTGATCCTGAGAAAGACTTAAATGCAACAAAATATGATACTTTATCATTTAATGATGCCATCTCCAAAAATTTAAAAATTATGGACACTACTGCATTTACTCTAAGTCAGGAAAATAAATTACCAATTATTGTATTTGATATGAATAAAAAAGGAAACTTACTTAAAGTGGTTTCTGGAGAAAATATTGGAACTACAGTTCAAGGATAAATTTGAAATTTGATACTTTTTATTAAATTTGAACTTTAAATTACATTTATGGAAGAATTAGATTTTATAGTTGATAGTACCGAAGAATTTATGAGTAAGGCAATTGCTCATTTAGAAATTGAATTCAAAAATATAAGAGCCGGAAAAGCATCTCCTGCCATGTTAATGGGTGTAAAAGTTGATTACTATGGCACTATGACTCCATTAAATCAAGTAGCCAATATTAACACACCAGATGCTAGAACTTTGATTGTTCAACCTTGGGAAAGAAAATTAATTTCTGAAATTGAAAAAGCAATACTGATTGCTAATTTAGGTTTCAATCCTATGAATAATGGTGAGAATATTATTATTAATGTTCCTGTTTTAACAGAAGAGCGTCGTAAAGATTTAGCTAAACAAGCAAAAGCTGCTGCTGAAGAAACAAAAGTGGGTATTCGAAATGACAGAAGAAATGCTATGAATGAGATAAAAAAACTCGATGCATCTGAAGACATGAAGAAAAACACAGAAGTTGATATACAAGAATTAACTGATAAGTATATAAAAATTGTAGATGAGCATTATTATATCAAAGAAAAAGAAATAATGACGGTATAATTTTATGTTAAATAATTAATTTAAGCCACGCTAAGCGTGGCTTTTTTGTACTTTTCAATATAATTTAACCATTGCTTTATGAAGCTAAAACTATTGTTTATTGTTTTTTTTCCGGTTTTTATTTATGCACAGCAAACCTATACCGGAATCATAAAAAATGCTAAAACAAAAGAACCGCTGGCATTTGCCAATATCAACACCTCAGATTCTAAAATAATTTATACCAATATTTATGGCAAATTTGAGTTTCAATCAAATAAAAATATTCAAGAATTAAATATTTCTTACGTTGGATTTTATACTAAAAAAATAAAAACTTTAAATAATAATTTTTATTATGAAATTTTTTTAGAACCTAAAATTGAAAGTTTAAATGAAGTGGTTATCCAAGCAAGTGATAATGAAGCCATCAAAATTATCAAAAATACTATTGCTAACGAACCCAACAACAATTTACTAAAAAATATATCTAACTTTAGTTATGATACTTACAATAAAACAGTTATCACAGCTAATCCAGATTCAATATCCGCTAAAATTGACTCCCTTTTTAAAACCGAAAACAATAAACGTGTATTAAAAAAAATAGACTCTAGCGCCTTTAAAATTAAAGCTACCTTAGAAAAACGTCATTTATTTATCAGCGAAAAAATTTCAAAATTTCATTATAAAAAAGGCAGTGAAATTAAGGAAGAAATTATGGCCACACGTGTTGCCGGATTTAAACAGCCACTATATGAAATGTTGGCATTAAACTTTTCTGATTTTAATATTTATGATAATGATTTTATTATTGCCGGAACAAAATATATCAGTCCAATTACTAATAATGGCTTTCAAGAATATCATTATAAAATTCTAGATACAATTAAAAATTCTATTGGAAATGAATCTTATCTGATTCACTTTAAGCCCAAAAAAATAGGTGCTAAAGCTGGTCTTGAAGGTGTTTTATTTGTAGATGCTTCTCAATTTTCAATTAGCAAAGCTATTTTAGAATTAAAAGGATTAATCTATGTGAAATTAACTCAAGATTTTGAATTTGATAATGATTTAAAAAAATGGTTTGAAAGTGAAAAAGAACTAGTAATCACTAAAGGAAGTAATGATAAAAATATTACACTTTTTGGAAATATGATTAAATTCGAAGCAAGTGAAAATAAAAATGAGGAGAAAAACAAAGATCAAAAAGAACCCTCAGATTTTATCTATTTTTCATCTAAAACCATCAATTCAAATATTGTTTTTAATACTGTAAAACCAATTACTTCTTTTGCTGAAAAAGTAAAAATTAGTGAAACAGCTCACTTAAAAAATGAAGATTATTGGAACAAATATAGAATTGATAGTATTTCAAAAAAAGAACTAAATACCTACCAAACTATTGACAGTATAACGCTTAACAAAAATATTGAACACAAAATTGAAGTTTTTAGAGAACTTACTAAAGGATTTTACCCCACTAAATATTTTAAAATAAATTTAGGAAATGTTATAACAGTTAATCAGCATGAAGGTTTACGGTTAGGATTTGGGGGAGAAACCAACCATAATGTTTCTAATTATTTTAAACTTGAAGGCTATATTGCTTACGGAACAAAAGATAACAACTATAAATATCAATATGGAACTTCAGTTCGATTGAATAAATACCATAATACATGGTTTGGCTTAAACTACACAAATGATATTAAAGAAGCAGCTTCTTTAGACTTTATGCTAGAAAACACCTCATTTGCATTAATCAATCCACGAAATTTAAATATTAGTGATTTTTACCATTATAAATCTTACGCTGCTAATTTAATTCATGATATTTTACCAAATTTAGAATCAAAATTCAAACTTTCAACCGGCGATTATGAAACTGTTTTTGATTACGCTTTTTTAAACAAATCGGTGTTAAAAACTAATTATCACCTTACAAATTTATCAGCAGGATTTTTATATACACCATTTTCAAAGTACATGCAAACGCCTATTGGAAAAAGAAAAATAACTACAGGTTACACCGATTTTTTACTTCAGGCAACACAAAGTTTTGATGGTTTTCTAGGTGGTGAATTTGATTTTACAAAATTCATTTTTAGAGCAAACCACAGAATTCCATTTAAAAAAGATCATTATTTGTATTTGATGTTACAAGGAGGAGTTGTTTTTGGCGATGCTCCAATGACCCATCTTTTTAACGCCACACCAAATTATACTTTAAAACATCCATGGATAAAACGTGTAACTTTTGGTGGTAAAAACAGCTTTGAAACGATGCAATACAATGAGTTTATTTCTGATAGATATCTCATGTTACAGGTTCATCAATATTTAAGAAAGTTCAACTTTGGAAAATTTAAACCTCAGGTAACGCTTATTTCTAGAGCTGCTTTTGGTAATTTATCTAACAAAGAAAATCATCAACTCATCCAATTTAACACCATGGAAAAAGGATATTTTGAAAGCGGAATAGAGATGAATAATCTATTCAAAGGCTTTGGTGTTAGTGCTTTTTATAGATATGGAGCCTATCATCATCAAAATATTAGCAATAATATTGCGATAAAAGTGACCTACAAATTAAGCTTAGGTTTTTAACGCCAACACTTATACCAAATTTTGTACATTTGCAAAAAAATATAGAATGGGTTTTTGGAATAGAATTGCACGATTTATCCTCACAAGTAGGTACCTAATTTTAGCTGTCATATTTATTATAACTGTATTTCTTGCTTCGCAGATGCAGTACATGAAATTTACGCATACAGAAGCCAACTTACTGCCTGAAGATCATGAAGTAAATATAACTTATAATAAATTTTTAGAGGTCTTTGGCGAAGAAGGAAATATCGTTATTCTGGCAGTACAGGATCCACAACTTTTTACACCTGAAAAATTTAATCATTGGTCAAAACTTTCTGATAAACTTAAGACTTTTGATGAAGTTGAATTAACAGTGGCCTTATCTGATATTAAGAAATTAGTAAAAGATGAAACACAAGAAAAATTTGTTCCTCAATCATTAGCAGAAGGAGAAATACATTCTATTGAAGAAATACAAAAACTTAAAAACGAAGTGTTTAACAACCTTCCTTTTTACGATAATTTTATTTACAACAAAGAAACAGGCTCCATTAGAACCATGATGTATCTTAAAAAAGATATCATCAACACCAAAATTAGGGAACGCTTTATCATGGATAAATTTATTCCGTTGATAGAAAATTTTGAAAAAGAATCTGGTTTAAAAGTTCATGTATCTGGAATGCCTTATATAAGAACACTCAATTCACAAAATATTATTGATGAAATGGGGATGTTTGTAGGTTTAGCTTTACTAATTACTACACTGATTTTCTTTTTCTTTTTCAGATCCTATAGAGCCACTTTAATTACCTTTTTAGTTGTCAGTATTGGTGTAATTTGGGCTTTCGGTTTTATTGGATTATTGCGATATGAAATAACAGTATTAACAGCTTTAATTCCGCCTTTAATTATTGTAATTGGTGTTCCAAATGCCATTTTCCTTATCAATAAATACCAACAAGAGATTAAAATCCATGGAAATCAGGCTAAATCGTTAATTAGAGTAATTTCTAAAATTGGAAATGCCTCTTTTTTAACTAACATAACAACAGCATCAGGTTTTGCAACTTTCATGTTTACTAATAGCCAACTTTTAAGAGAGTTTGGAATTATTGCTTCTATCAATATTATGGCTATTTTCTTATTGTCAATTTTACTAATTCCAATTATATATAGTTTTATGAGAATCCCAAAACGGAAGCACTTAAAACATTTGGAACGCAAATGGATTGATGGGATAGTTTCATGGATGGAAAAAATGGTTAAAAACCATCGTTTTGCCATATATGCTACAACTACAACTCTTATCATTATTAGTATGATTGGAATTTATATGATACGTATTTCTGGAAGTATTATTGAAGATATGCCAAAAGGTAAACCGTTTTTTAAAGACATTCTTTTCTTTGAAAAAGAATTTGGCGGAATTATGCCTTTAGAAATTCTTATCGATACCAAAGAAAAAAATGGGGTAATGAAACTTTCCACTTTAAAAAAGATTGAAAGACTTCAAGATGAAATTGATGAAATCCCAGAATTATCTAAACCTATCTCCATTGTAAATGCTGTAAAATATTCTAAACAAGCATACTATAATGGAAATCCAAAATACTACCAACTTCCAACTTCTATTGAAAAGAATTTTATTTTATCATACATCAAGAATTCTTCGAATGACATGAACGGACTCAATAATTTTGTCGATTCTACAGGTCGATATGTTAGAGTTACCTCTTTTATGAAAGACATTGGTACAGATAAAATGGATAAAATTGAAGAACGTCTTTGGGGTATAATCAATAAAGAATTTCCTCAAGAGCGCTACAGTGTTATCATGACCGGAAAAGCATTGGTGTTTTTAAAAGGAACGAACTATTTGGTGCAAAATTTAGCCGTCTCTCTTTTGTTAGCAATTATTTTAATAGGACTATTTATGGCATTTATGTTTCGTTCTTTTAGAATGATAATTATATCAATCATACCAAATATTATCCCACTATTAATTACAGCCGGTTTGATGGGATATTTTGGAATACCAATAAAACCATCAACAATATTAGTTTTTAGTATTGCATTTGGTATTTCTGTAGATGATACCATTCACTTCTTAGCTAAATATAGACAAGAATTAATCGTCAATAATTGGGAAATTAACAAATCTGTTTTTGCATCTTTAAGAGGAGCTGGAATTAGTATGTTTTATACATCTATAGTCTTATTCTTCGGATTTTTGGTTTTCACCGTTTCAAGTTTTGGTGGTACTATTGCTTTAGGAGGTTTAGTTTCTGTAACATTATTAGTGGCCATGTTGTCTAACTTATTACTTTTACCATCCTTATTGCTTTCATTAGAATCATTCATAGCTAATAAGCAAACTTTAAAAGAACCAATTATAGAAATAGATTTAATTGAAATGGAAGATGAAGAAGTTGACAAAAAATAAAACCAATTTATTTTAAAACAATCAAAATAATATATTTGCACTTAAAATAACATAAAATGAAGAGAAGTAGCATTGCTGAGTTATTAAAATCAGACAAATTTCTTAACGAAGTTAAAGTTAAAGGCTGGGTTAGAACATTTAGAAGTAACCGATTTATTGCGCTAAATGATGGCTCAACCCTTAACAATATTCAGTGTGTTGTAGACTTTGAAACTTTTGAAGAATCACTTTTAAAAAGAATAACTACAGGAGCTGCAATTGCAGTAAAGGGCACTTTAATTGAAAGCCAAGGAAAAGGACAAACTGTTGAAATACAAGTTTCTGAAATTAAAATTTTAGGCGATTCTGATCCTGAAATTTATCCAATTCAACCAAAACATCACAGTTTAGAATTTTTAAGAGAAAATGCCCATTTAAGAATCAGAACAAATACTTTTGCCTCAGTAATGCGCGTTCGATCAACTTTATCATACGCAATTCACAAGTATTTTACTGATAATGGATTTTACAATGTTCACACTCCAATAATTACAGGATCAGATGCTGAAGGTGCAGGTGAAATGTTTACCGTAACAACTTTAGATTTAAACAATCCTAAAAGAAATGAAAGTGGTCAAATTGATTTCTCTGAAGATTTCTTTGGAAAAAACACCAACTTAACGGTTTCTGGTCAATTAGAAGCCGAAACTTTTGCAATGGCTTTAAGCAAAGTATATACTTTCGGTCCAACATTTAGAGCAGAAAATTCAAATACATCACGCCATTTAGCAGAATTTTGGATGATTGAGCCAGAAGTAGCTTTCAATGATTTGATGGATAATATGGATTTGGCAGAAGATTTTATTAAATACGTTATTAAATACGTTTTAATTAATTGTGCAGATGATTTGGCCTTTTTAGAACAACGTTTAATTCAGGAAGATAAATCAAAACCACAAAATCAACGTGCTGAAATGGCACTTTTAGAGAAATTAAAATTTGTTGTCAATAATAATTTTAAACGAGTAAGTTATACAGAAGCTATTGAAATATTAATAGATTCTACTCCAAATAAAAAGAAAAAATTTCAATACATCATTAAAGAATGGGGCTCAGATTTACAAAGTGAACACGAACGTTTTTTAGTAGAACAACACTTTAAATGCCCGGTAATACTTTTTGATTATCCTGCCACCATTAAAGCATTTTACATGCGTTTAAATGAAGATGGAAAAACCGTTAGAGCTATGGATGTTCTTTTTCCTGGAATTGGAGAAATTGTGGGAGGTTCACAACGTGAAGAGCGCTATGATGTTTTAAAGGCAAAAATGGAAGCCAATCATATTGATGAAAAAGAATTGTGGTGGTATTTAGATACCCGCAAATTTGGTACTGCTGTTCACAGCGGATTTGGTTTAGGGTTTGAACGATTAGTTCAGTTTGTTACCGGTATGGGAAATATCAGAGATGTAATTCCGTTTCCTAGAACACCACAAAATGCTGAATTTTAAAATTAAAATACTTCAGATAAAAAGAGAAAAACCATGGTTTTTCTCTTTTTTTTTAATTCCAATCGTTAACATCTTTTCTTATCTTTGTGAGATATGTTAAAACAAGGACTACATCAAAAATTACTTCAAAAATTATCTCCTCAGCAAATTCAGCTGATGAAGATGATACAATTACCTACTTTAGCATTTGAGCAAAGAATCAAACAAGAAATTGAAGAAAATCCTGCTTTAGAAAGTGAAATAATTGAAGATGAAGATCAGTATGAAAGTCAATCAGAATCAGAATATGATGAAGATGAAAATCAAATCATCAACACAGAAAACATCAATATTGATGAATATTTAAGTGATGATGAAATTCCAGATTACAAGCTTTATGCTAATAATTATTCTCCTGATGATGAAGAAAAACAAATGCCTCATGCTGCAGGAACAAGCTTTACTCAATATTTAAAAACTCAGTTACATTCATATAGATTTACTGAAAAAGAGGAACAAATAATTGACTTTATAATCGGCAGTTTAGATGATACTGGATATTTAAGAAGAGAATTAGCAGATGTTGTAGATGATTTAGCTTTTTCTCTCAACATCTATTCAGACGTAAATGAAGTTGAAAAATTATTGAAAATAATTCAGTCATTAGATCCAATAGGAATTGGAGCACGTGATTTACAAGAATGTTTAATTATTCAACTTCAACATAGAAATAAATCAAGAATTCGAGATTTATCAATTGATATTCTTGAAAATTCATTCGATCATTTTGCTAAAAAGCATTACAATAAATTGCTTGTTAAACACAATATTAATGAAGATGATTTACGAGATATTATAACAGAAATCTCAAAATTAAACCCAAAACCTGGAGCTTCATATGTTGGTACTGTTAAAATGGTAGAACAAATTGTTCCTGATTTTACTATCAGAATTGTTGATAATGAAATTGAACTTTTTTTAAACTCTAGAAATGCACCTGAACTTCATGTGTCGCAAGAATACAGCAATATGCTTCGCTCTTACAAAGAAAGTAGCGAAAAATCAAAATCCCAAAAAGAGGCAGTTTTATTTATCAAACAAAAATTAGATTCTGCCAAGTGGTTTATAGACGCCATTAAACAACGTCAACAAACTTTATTGGTTACTATGGATGCTATTGTTCAGTATCAAAAAGAGTACTTTTTAACGGGTGATGAACGCTTGTTAAGACCCATGATATTGAAAGATATTGCTGATCAAATTGATATGGATGTCTCTACAGTTTCAAGAGTTGCTAATAGTAAATATGTTGCCACGCCTTATGGAACTAAATTAATAAAAGATTATTTTTCCGAATCTATGAAAAATGCTGAAGGTGAAGATGTTTCTACAATTGAAATAAAGAATATATTAGAAAATGTTGTTCAAAATGAAAATAAAAGAAAACCGCATACTGACGACAAATTAGCTAAAATATTAAAAGAAAAAGGATTTCCAATTGCAAGAAGAACCGTAGCAAAGTATAGAGAATTATTAGATATACCTGTAGCTCGCCTGCGTAAAGAAATATAATTATGTGGTTTTACAAATTTATTTCCTATTTATTTCATCCAGTTTTTATGCCGTTTTTTGGTACTTGTCTCTATTTTTTGATTTTTCCTCTTAATATAGATTTGTATCAAGTTCAAGTCATTTTAACCTATATTTTTTTAGGAACTGTTTTGGCACCACTACTATTTCTAAAGTTATTAAAACAATTTAAACTCATTGAAAATTTTCAAATTCCAAGTGTGAATGATCGAAAATTGCCTTTATTATTTTTCTTAGTTGTAGCGTTTGCGGCAACCAAAATTCTGAGTTCTTATCGAATTTTACCAGATTTAACAATCATGTTTATTGGAATTACTTTTATAAGTCTAATAGCTTACTTTTTTATTTCATTAAAATTTAAAATAAGTCTCCATGCAATAAGTATTGGTGGAGTTATTGGGGTTATTCTAGCATTGAGTAAATTATATAGAATGAATCTTATATTCTTAATTTCAATTCTATTTTTAATTGCAGGAATTATTATTACTTCACGTTTAAAACTAAAAGCTCACAGTAATTTAGAAGTGTATTTAGGTTTTACAATAGGAATTCTATTACAATACGGAATTTTCTATTACTACAGTATATAGAATATTAAACCTATTTTTAATACATTGATTGATGTGCTATCATTATTGATGTTAACATCTTTATATAAAGGATTTAATCCATAATAAGTATATAAATTAAATGAACTATATCCAGCACTTAAAGTTAAACCATATTGCCATTTATTAAGCTTTTCTGGATTACTTATCTTATAATTTACCAATGAATCTACATAAGAATATTCATTTTTTAAGTGATAAGAAACCTTAATTCCTGTATAAATTCTCCAAAACTTAAATTTATCAGGCGTAGATGTTCTCCACCTAAATTCTAGAGGGATCTCAATAGCTTTAGTAGTAATTTTATTTGAATTATAATCAATATCAAGAATTGAAAATTCAATCAATCCATTATTTTCAATCATTTTAAGATTGTTTTTAAAAGTATTACTTGAGTAGCCCAAACCTATACCAAGTCCAATATTTCGTCTATCATTAAGAGGAATATCTTTAATGAAACCAATGGATATTCCGTTAGAAAATCCATCGGTATTAAAACCGTTAGGAGTATTAATTAAATTATTATTATGAATTGAAAAGTATAATTGATCTTCTAAATAATTAGAAAGTGAATCTGTTTTATTCTGAGCAATTCCCCCAAAATAAAATAATAGAGCTAAAATAAGTAACCTGATTTTCATTTAATCTTTTTTGATAATAATAGAAAAAGTAAATATTTCATTCTACTAAATTAATAAAAAAAGGCAACCTAATGATTGCCTTTTTAAACTATATACAATTAAAATATTATCTACTTAAAATTATCTTTAATGTCACCCGCTTTACTAGAGTAACTAATTTTTAGTGCATTAATATCCCTTAATTCTTTTTTGATATCAGTAATAGTACCTACATATGAATTAATATCTGCTTTGATAGATACTGTCATATAAGGAACTTCATCTTCATTGTGCTTAGCTCTTTCAGAGTAAATAAATGCTCTAACATCTTTAACAGTTGCAAGTTTATCATTTAACTGAATTTTATCACCGGCACCATACTTACTATCTTTTGCTTTACCAACGTAGATAGTACTTACCAAACTTTTCTGCTCTAATTTTTTAACTTCTTTGGCACTAGGTAAAAACGGTTTTTTAATTAATAAATCCGTTTCTCTCATTGTTGTAGATACCATGAAGAAGAAAAGTAGCATAAATACAATATCTGGCAATGAAGCTGTAGATATCGCTGGTAACCCTTTTTTATTCTTTCTAAATTTAGACATATCTATCTTTATTAGTTTGTTGGTTCGGCTTCAGAAATAATTTGAGGATATTTATTTTTAATATTCTCAACCTTTTCTTTTAACTCTTCATTTTTTTTATCATTCTGCAATTCTTTCACCAAAGCTGTAAAAGATTTTCCATACAGTTTTAAACCTAATTCATCTCTTAACTCAGTATAAGCAGCCTCTAATTCATTTTGAACGGCTATAAATGGACCGTAATTAGTTGCTCTATCACTTTGGATTGAAATAATTGCTTTTGAAGGGTGATCAGAAGATCTTGGGTCTCTTTCACCAGTACACCAAGTACACTCTTCACCTACTTCATTTGTTCCTCCACCATTATTGATAAACTTTTTAGCAGCATCTTTTATTTGGTCGATATTTAAATATTCGCCTTCAACCAAAAATTGATTGTTTCTATTGATGTTTACCTCAAAAACGTTTTTCTCTTTTAAAACTGGTGGCACATATCCTGGTGGCGGTTTCTCAGGTAATTTTCTCGCAATACCCGAATCAACATCCATTGTAGTTGTTACTAAGAAAAATATCAATAGTAAGAACGCAATGTCGGCCATTGAGCCGGCGTTAATTTCAGGGTTTTCTCTTCTTGCCATATGAATTATTTAATCATTGATTTTACAAAATCCCATAAAAAGAAGCCTATTCCGATTGTTCCTAAAAGGAAACTATAACTGATTCCAGCACTTATTAATTGAGATGTACTTGATTCTTCCATTAGTACTTTTCCTGTTAAATCTAATACTTCAGAATTAGGTGAAACAAAATAAGTAATAAGTAATAAGCCCACTAACACGCCAACTCCCATTAAGGTCTTTTTAGCACTTTCTGGATGTTGAACAAGATTATATCCTGAAAATATAAAGGTAATAACTGCGGTTAGTATTAATATGATTATTGAAAATATAATGAAAGGAGTTACAACGCTATTTTGCACTTCTGCTGATGCCATTATAGCATCATCACCAGCTATTACAATTCTTGCAAGAAATATAATAGATATAAGACCTATAGCGCCTGCCACATACATTAATATTTTAGACGATTTTTCGTTCATGATAATTTTTTATTTTTTGTGTCTTATTAAAAGATCTACTAATAAAATAGATGCATCTTCCATTCCATTAACTATACTATCAACTTTAGCAATTATATAGTTATAAAATAATTGAAGAATCATAGCAACAACTAGACCAAAAACGGTTGTTAATAAGGCTACTTTAATACCTGCAGCTACTACCGTTGGAGAAATATCACCAGCTGCTTGAATTGAGTCAAATGCATCAATCATACCAATTACAGTACCTAAGAACCCTAACATTGGTGCAAGGGCAATAAATAAAGATAACCAAGAAATGTTTTTTTCTAATAATCCCATTTGAACTCCACCGTATCCAACAACGGCTTTTTCGGCTGCTTCTACACCTTCGTCCATTCTGTCTAATCCTTGATAGAAAATAGATGCAACTGGACCTCTTGTGTTTCTACAAACATCTTTTGCAGCTTCAACACCTCCAGAATTTAATGCAACTTCAACGGAATCAACTAATTTTTTTGTGTTAGTTGAAGCCATATTTAAGTAAATAATTCTCTCAATAGCAATTGCTAATCCTAACACTAACGATAGTAATACAATTCCCATAAAGAATGGTCCACCTTCAATAAAACGTTGCTTTAAATTTTGGTGAAATGTTGGTTCAGCATCTGTAGTTGCTGCAACTTGTTCTGTTGTTTGCGCTTCTTCTTGGGCAAACGTGTTCTGAGTTGTTCCTAAAAACAATAATCCAGTGATTGCTAGGATAGTAAATACTCTTTTCATTTTGTAATAATTAATTATTAATAGTTTACGGGTTAAATATAATATTTTTTTTGCAATTACGACGCTTCTGCGGAGAGAAAGGGATTCGAACCCTTGTTACAATTTCTCATAAACACGCTTTCCAAGCGTGCGCCTTCAACCACTCGGCCACCTCTCCAAGCAACCATTTTTGCGAGTGGCAAGTAACAAAAAATAGTTGAGTTGAGAAAATTTATTTTTATTTTATTAATATTTCAATATGAGGCAGTTATCTTCCTTAAAATTTCATTAATAATTCAATAACAAGTTCAATTTGGTAAAAATTTCGAAATATTTTTAATCAGTTTTAAAAAAATTAATCTAGTTCTCCTCTTAAAGATTTCATAAATAATTCTCTAAATTCTTGATCTGAAAGATTTAATCCCAATAGATACATCATTTTTGCAACTGCAGATTCTGTTGTTATATCAAAACCATTAATCAATCCTAACTCTTTCAACTTAACACTCGTTTCATATTGACCTAAAATAACACTTCCACCTATACACTGAGTTACATCTATAATATGAATTCCATTTGATATTGCTTTTTTCAACAAGGTTAAAAACCAATCAGTAGTTGGGGCATTACCTGAACCATAGGTTTCGAGTATTACTCCTTTTAAACCTTTTATGTTTAATATGCTTTCAATTACATTTTTAGTTATCCCTGGAAATATCTTAATAATAGTAATATTGTTATTTAGTTCTTTCCTTACAATTAACTTATCATTATTGATAGGCTTTAACAATAAATCATTATTAAATTTTAAATGTACCCCACTTTCTGCTAAAGCCGGATAATTTGGAGATGTAAAAGCCTCAAAGTGTTCAGAGTTAATTTTAGTTGTTCTATTTGCTCTGTATAATTTATACTCAAAATAAAGACATACTTCAGAAATAATAGGTTTACCATCAATTTGTGAAGAAGCAATTTGAATAGAAGTAATTAAATTTTCTTTTGCATCTGTACGTAAATCACCTATTGGCAATTGAGAACCTGTAAATATTATTGGTTTACTAAGGTTTTCAAACATAAAACTGATGGCTGAAGCGGTGTAAGACATGGTGTCAGAACCGTGCAATACTACAAATCCATCATATGAATTATAATTTTCTTCAATAATAGTAGCAATTTTTACCCAATCATTTGGTTGGATATTAGAAGAATCTAACGGCTCATCAAATGAAATAGTATCAATTTTAGAGTTTATAAGATTTAACTCAGGAATATTTTTCTTTAAATTATCAAAATCAAAAGCTTTAAGGGCATTGGTTTTATAATCTTTAACCATCCCTATGGTACCTCCAGTATATATAATAAGGATATGTGTAATTTTTGACATATTGTCTTACATTAAAATTTGGAATAATTTATGATGTAAATGTATCAAATTATTTTAATTCGAATTTTAATTATATTTGTAAAACTTAAACCCTTATTATATGATTTTTGGATATGTTATTTTAGGACTGATTGCACTTGTGGGTGGCTTAGTTCAATGGAAATTGAAGAGTAAATTTAAACAATACTCAAAGTTAACTTTGAGAAATGGATTATCTGGAAAAGAAATTGCTGAAAAAATGTTACATGACAATGGTATTTATGATGTAAAAGTAATTTCTGTTGCCGGAAGATTAACAGATCATTATAACCCTTTAAATAAAACTGTTAATTTAAGCGAAGCTGTTTATTTAGAAAGAAATGCCGCTGCTGCAGCAGTTGCTGCT
This sequence comes from Flavobacteriaceae bacterium, assembly GCA_023700885.1. Taxonomy (GTDB): domain Bacteria; phylum Bacteroidota; class Bacteroidia; order Flavobacteriales; family Flavobacteriaceae; genus JAGXRT01. Next base: position 5,370 of record JAMPYA010000001.1, on the reverse strand, counting down.
CACGAATGTGGACACGCTGTTCAACACGCAATTGGGTATGAATGGCTTCAGTTTAGATCAAAAATGGTTCCAATGGTTCAAGTTTCTGGTCAACTAGCTCAATGGGTTATTATGGCCGGAATTTTACTTGTAAATTCATTTCCTTTTTTATTACCTATTGGAATTGTTTTATTTGCATCGACAGTAATATTTAGTTTTGTTACATTACCTGTAGAATATGATGCAAGTAATAGAGCATTAGCTTGGTTACACAATAAAAATATGTTGACTCAAGATGAACAAGCTGGGGCAAAAGATGCGTTAAGCTGGGCAGCAAGAACTTATGTTGTAGCAGCTGTGGGTGCTTTAGTTACACTTTTATACTATATCATGATTTATATGAATAGAAGATAAGGTCAGTCATAACATTTATTATAGAACAAAAAAATCCCGTAAGGCGGGATTTTTTATTATATCTGTATTTGGCGATGTATTTCTTGATCGAGAGAAATAAATGTTTCTGTTCTAGAAACCCCTTCTATAGCTTGAATTTTTTTGCTTAGCAGCTCCATTAAATGTTCATTATCCTTGCTTAAAACTTTTATAAAAATACCGTAATTTCCGGTAGTATAGTGACTCTCAATCACTTCTGGAACTTCTTTTAGTTTCCTAATTACAGATTTATATTGATCAGAAGAATTTAGATAAATACCAATAAAAGCCAAAGTGTTGTAACCAAGCGTTTTATTGTTAAGGATAAATTTAGAACCATCAAATAATCCGCTTTCTTCTAATTTATTAAGTCTTTGGTGAATAGCAGCACCCGAAATGCCTATTTCTCGTGAAATTTTTAGAATGGGAGTTCGGGCATCTTCTGTAAGATGCCTTAATATTATTTTGTCAATTCCATCAATATGTAACTCTTTACCCATTAAATCTGTGAAATTATAAGTAAATATAAAAAAATAAAGGATATGTCAAGCCATATCCTTCATTTTTATTAAAATATGAAATTAAATTATTCTTCCATCTTAAATGACTCCATAAATTTGGTTGTATAATTTCCTGCCAAATAGTCTGGGTTATCCATTAATTGACGGTGAAAAGGTATCGTTGTTTTAATTCCTTCAATAACAAATTCATCTAAAGCTCTTCTCATTTTGTTAATTGCTTCTTCCCTAGTTTGCGCAGTTGTTATCAACTTTGCAATCATTGAGTCGTAGTTTGGCGGAATTGTATAATTGGAATAAACATGGGTATCAATTCTTATTCCATGACCTCCCGGAGCGTGCAGTGTTGTAATTTTACCTGGTGATGGTCTAAAATCATTATAGGGATCTTCTGCATTTATTCTACATTCTATTGAATGTAAATTTGGAAAATAATTTTTCCCGGAAATTGGAATTCCAGCAGCTACTTTTATTTGCTCACGTATTAAATCATAATCAATAACTTGTTCAGTAATTGGATGTTCAACTTGAATACGTGTATTCATTTCCATAAAATAGAAATTCTTGTGTTTATCAACTAAGAATTCAATTGTCCCAACTCCTTCATAACGGATATTTTCAACTGCTTTAACAGCAGCTTCTCCCATTTTTTTTCTCAATTGTGGAGTCATAAATGGAGAAGGTGTTTCTTCTGTTAGTTTTTGATGACGACGTTGAATTGAGCAATCTCTTTCAGATAAATGACAAGCAGTTCCATATTGATCGCCCACAACCTGAATTTCAATATGTCTTGGCTCTTCAATTAGTTTTTCCATGTACATACCGTCATTACCAAAGGATGCTTTTGCTTCTAACATGGCACTCTCTAAAGCATCTTTAAGGTTTTCCTTTTTCCAAACAGCACGCATTCCTTTTCCGCCTCCACCAGCTGTTGCTTTTAACATAACAGGATAACCAACTACTTCAGCTATTTTTTCAGCTTGTTCATATGATTCTAATAAACCTTCTGAACCTGGAATTACAGGAACGCCAGCAGCAATCATAGTTGCCTTTGCCGTAGCCTTATCACCCATTTTGGCAATCATATCTGGAGAAGCACCTATGAATTTTATTTTATAGTCCTCACAAAGTTTTGAAAATTTTGCGTTTTCAGATAAAAATCCATAACCTGGATGTATAGCATCTGCGTTAGTTATTTCAGCTGCAGCTAATATATTAGACATCTTCAAATAAGATAAAGAACTTGGTGGCGGACCTATACAAACAGCTTCATCGGCAAATTTAACATGCAAACTTTCTGCATCTGCTGTTGAGTAAACGGCAACTGTTTTGATTCCCATTTCTCTGCAAGTACGTATAATTCGCAAAGCTATTTCGCCTCTATTGGCAATTAATATTTTTTTAAACATAATTACTGTTTTTATATTTAAATAATACTAAACTGGCTCAACTAAAAATAATGGTTGTCCAAATTCTACAGGAGTTATATCATCAACTAAAATCTTAACAATTTTACCAGAAACTTCTGATTCAATTTCATTAAATAATTTCATCGCTTCAATTATACAAACAACTTTTCCTTTTTGTACCATATCACCTACTTCAACAAAATTAGGTTTATCTGGTGCTGGTTTTCTGTAAAGTGTACCAATAATTGGAGATGTTATTGTAATTAAATTTGAATCTTCAGATGGAGTTTCAACTGATTTTACAACCGGTGACTCAACACTTGGCATCATTTGATGGGAAAAAGATGTTTGAACCGGGAATTGTTGAAATTGACCAGTTTGAATCATTGATGTATCTACATAACCGGGACCCGTTTTAATCGTAATCTTAATGTCTTCCATCTCAAGTTTTACTTCGCTTGCTCCTGATTTAGCCACGAACTTAATTAAATTTTGAATTTCTTTTAAATCCATTTTTCTCAAGTTTAAATTAGTTATTTAGTTTTTATTGTATGCCCAGGTTAAGTAGATTGCTCCCCAAGAGAATCCACCACCAAAAGCGGCAAAAATTAATTTATCACCTTTTTTTAATTGGTTTTCATAATCGTTCAACAACAACGGTAAAGTTGCTGATGTTGTATTTCCATATTTTTGAATATTCATCATTACTTTTGATTCATCCAAATCAAATCTAGATGCAGTTGCATCAATAATTCTTTTATTAGCTTGATGCGCCACTAACCAATCTATTTCATCTTTAACAAGATTGTTGCGTACTAATAATTTTTCGGCTGAATCTGCCATATTGGAAACCGCATATTTAAAGACTGTTTTTCCTTCTTGATGAACAAAATGTTTCTTTTGATCTATAGTTTCATGGGTTGGAGGATATAATGAACCTCCTGCTTCTACTTTAAGAAAATCTCTTCCACTTCCGTCTGTTCTTAAATATTCATCAATTAAGCCATAGCCTTCATTATTGGGTTCAAAAAGTACAGCTCCGGCTCCATCCCCAAAAATGATACAAGTTTTTCTATCGGTATAATCTATAAAGGAGGAATTCATATCTGAACCTATCAATAGTACTTTTTTATATTTTCCAGATTCAATATAGGTAGCAGCTACAGACATTCCATATAAAAAACTAGAACAAGCAGACTCCAAATCAAATGAAAAAGCATTGGTTGCGCCTATTTCTGTTGCTACAAATGCAGCTGTTGATGCGGCTTTCATATCTGGTGTTGCAGTTGCAATAATTACTAAATCTATTTCTTGTGGATCTAAATTACTTTTAGCAATCAAATCTTTACCGGCACGAATTGCCATATATGAAGAACCTTTACCTTCTCCTTTTAAAATTCTTCTTTCTTGTATTCCGGTTCTTGTTAAAATCCAATCGCTTGTTGTATCAACCATTCCTTCAAGAATTTCATTGGTCAAAACATACTCAGGCAAATATTTTCCAACAGCAGTTATAGCAGCAGTAATCTTCTTCATTGATTGTTTTATATTATAAATTTATCTTCAAATTCTCAATTTTTAGAGTGGTCAAATTTCAGCATTTTTTTTCAAAAAACATCCTTTTTTATCATTTTTTGCCATTTTTTGATCATTTTAAACAAAAAAACCTCCAAAACTGGAGGTTTTAAAAGTTTTAATAAAGAAACTTATTAGGCTGTTTTTTGTTCAGAATCAATTAATATTTGACCTCTATAATATAGTTTTCCTTCATGCCAATGTGCTCTATGATATAAATGAGCTTCTCCAGTTGTTGGATCAATTGCAATTTGCGGAACAGTTGCTTTATAATGAGTTCTTCTTTTTCTTCCTCTTTGTTTCGAAATTTTTCTCTTAGGATGTGCCATCGTTATATTGTATTATGTTTTTTTTAAATCTTTTAATTTATCCCATCTAGGATCAATATTCTCTATTTTAATTTCTTTTACCTCTAACTCTTTTAACTTTTCAATTACTTCAGATTTTAATGAACCATCCATAACATTTGGATGAATTCTTTTTGATGGAACTGCCAAAATTATGGACTCATATATATATTGAGATATATTTAACTGAAATTCTGTATGTGGAATTACTAAAATATCATCTCTATCATCATTATATTCATTGCCAAATTTAACTATGAGTTTAAATTCATCACTTATTGGTTGATTGAACAACTCATTAGAAATATCACAAGAAACGGTTACAATGCCATTAAATTGGAAATCTAATTCTAACATTGTTCCCTTTTTTACAAAGGATAAATCAACTTTTATATCAACATCATTAAACTCATCGTACTGAAAAGCTTCAAAGAACTTTTTATCAATTTGATATACAAACTGGTGTTTTCCCTCCTTTAATCCAATAAAAGGAATCGTAAACAGGGTCATCTCTTTCATCTTGCTATCAAATTGAGCGTGCAAAGATATAAATATTTACTCTAATTGAAAAATATCTATTTCTAAAATTTTAAGAAATTTATTCTAATCGATTCTCAACCAGTAACAAATATTCTGTTCTTGTATTATAAATTTGTATTGCTGCAAATAAAGCTTCTTTAAATGAAGTCTCCTCAGCCAATCCTTTCCCAGCAATTTCATAAGCTGTACCATGATCTGGTGATGTTCTAATTTTATTTATTCCGGCGCTAAAATTTACACCTCTGCCAAAGGAAAGTGTTTTAAAAGGTGCTAATCCTTGATCGTGATACATCGCTAAGACTCCATCAAATTTTGAGTACAGTTTAGTTCCAAAAAAGCTATCTGCCGAATAAGGTCCATATACAAATTTACCTTCGTTTTGAATTTCAGCAATTGTTGGCATTACAATTTCATCATCTTCATTGCCAATAACTCCTTTATCTCCACAATGTGGATTCAATCCTAAAATGGCAATTTTTGGTTTTGGAATACCAAAATCTTGAATTAATGAATTGTGAAAAATAGTCACTTTTTTCTTAATAAGTTCTGGAGTAATACTTTCAGAAACTT